>JBOIEG010000560.1:0-2814 GCA_050740915.1 Gammaproteobacteria bacterium
GTTGTCCATATATCCACAGCCAGAGCCTGTAGGACTTGCGTCAGAATCGTTGTTTTCCTCAGACGCCCTTAACTCCATGGGGTCTATCAAGTAGAAAACTACCCACAAATTTTGCTGAGGAGCCAAACATTTAGAGGCGACAACTATTCTGACACCAGGGGCCTCCCACACCACTCCGGGCGGGGTGCGACTTAAGGTCAAGCTCGTTCTAACCGCCGACCCTAGCCCCACCGGCACCCTCACGCTCACCCACCCCCCGCGCAAGGCGCGCTACACGCTGAATGAGACCACAGGGAGTGGCGTCTACAGCGGCCTCGACGAGAAGAGGGGCAAAACAGTGCGCTTAACAATCGATGAGGACACCCGCACGCTGACTCTCCTGGAAGAAGACCAGCCACACCCCGAACGCTCACTGTCGATCCCGAGCACTGGCACCTAAACCACACGAAAGGGGTCAAGCACCTGCGCTTTGGCGCTGAGGCGGCGGGGCTCACGCTCAAAGGTGCCCTACACCTTGGCAAGGACGGGCGCGTTGCAGGTCACCTGAAGCTGCGCGAGGGTGAGCGACAGAAGAGCCACTATGCCCTCACCGCACGCCCTACGGCAAGCGGACCCGCCGGACTCTTCTACATCCACACCGACCATTTGGACACACCCCAGGTACTGAGCGATGAAGGCCAACAAGTTGTTTGGCAAGCGGACTATACGCCATTTGGGGAGGCCACCCTCACCAAGGACAACGTCACTTTCAATATGCGCTTCCCCGGGCAATACTTCGACTCCGAGACCGGACTGCATCAGAACTGGCACAGAGACTATGACCCAGCGATTGGCAGGTATTTGCAGAGCGATCCGATTGGGCTGCGCGGAGGGCTGAATACCTACGCGTACGTGAAGAACAGCCCGATCATGTGGGCTGATCCGATGGGACTTTCAGCAGAGATGTGCACACGGCCTCTGCTCATTGCGCCGTGGTCGTCCATGCGTCACTGCTTCCTCCGCTTCAACGGCGACAACAACGATACGTCCAGCTTCGACCCCGAGGGCGTGCATCCCGACCCGAAACCAGAGTGGGGAAGTTGCGAGGACGTGAGGGATGACGACGACGATGACTGCCTAAAAAGAGAAATGGCGAAGTGCCAGGCGGAGCAGTATGACTTCACGGGCAACAACTGCTGCCACTGCGTCGAGAATGCGCTAAGGGCTTGTGGACAGAGCGTGCCTAGAGACAGTTGGCCAAATTGGCCGATCAATCCTGGACCTCAGCCTGGGGAGCCTGGGTATCAACCATGACGGCGCCCGTGCTAAGAGCGTTGGCCTTCGGTGTCGGGATTCTTCTTCTTGCAGACGCCATGTGGGTGATGGTTTTGATGTCCACGACCTACCCCACAGCATTGGCTTGGGCGCTGCAATCATCGCCCGCCATTACGGCGTTTACGGTGGCTTACTTGGCGCCACGCAAGAAAATCCTCTTGGGCATGTCGATGGTTATCTTCGCGGCATCCTTAGCCAGCGCAGCGAAGCTCGTGTATGGAGCATTAGGGCTTCCAACGGACCTCCCTGGGATTCGGGGGGCGCGGATCGTTTTCACCATTGCTCTAGTAAGCGGCTCGATCCTCTGTGCAATTGGCACTGCTGCGGGCTATTTCCTTTCAAGGAAACATACCCAACCTGGAATGACGGAAGCGAACACCGGTTCTTGACGTTGAGGTCCGCCGCGAGCCGGGCTTTCACTGCATGCGGAGATCGCCCCGGCTTTCTCTGACTGACATGACTCTATACGCCGGAGACCGGGCGGCGTTGCCCGTCCTGGTCGAGCCTTTCCTTGAGCGGCAGCAGCCCGGCCGCCAGGGGCACCTGCACGTCGGCCTGCTTGAGGACGGCGCGGAGCGTCCCTTCCGGCATCTCGCTGGGATGATTGAGGATGGTAGTGTAGCGACGCGTGGCGAGATTGAACCAAATCTCGAGACTGCCGGCGGCTTGGCGATGAAACTCAAACGCCAACAGCACTATTGCGGTCAGATCTTGAACCATGCATGTCAAGTACGCCCTGGGCGACCTGTTAATGCTCGACAGCCCCGACACCGGCACCACCCGCTATGCTTATGACAGTGCCGGCAACCGAGTGAGCCGGCGGGATGCCAAGGGGGTGGAGGTCTTCTACGGCTATGACGCCTTGAATCGGCTGACTTCCACCGACTATCTCGACGACACACTGGATGTGAGCTTGAGTTACGATGAAACCACCAACGGGATTGGGCGCTTTAGCACGATGACCGACGGCAGCGGCCTGACCGAATATGGCTACGATTACCGCGGTAATCTTACCTCTGTGCAAACCACCCGCGATGGCCTCACCCACACCACCCGCTATACCTACAACGGGGCCGACCAGCTGATGAGCATCACTTACCCTTCGGGCCGCACGGTGGACTATCAGCGCAACACCCTGGGCCAGATCAGCGGGGTCACTACCACGCTCAACGGCGAGACCCAGACGCTGGCGAGCAACATTGGGTATGCGCCCTTCGGTCCGATGACCGGACTCACCTTCGGCAATGGGGTGCCTATGAACCGGCACCTGGATCTCGACTACCGGCTTGCGGCCAACGTCCACCAAGGGGTATTCGAGCAAGGGTTCACCTTCGATGCCGCGGACAATATCAGCGTCATCGACGATAATCTAGAGTGTAGTGTCCCTTAAATAACTTTACAGTTAAGCCGCCTTCTTTTTTCCCTCGGGGCAGGGTGGATCTGGGCTTGATCTGCTCCATCTTGACCCGCGCCCGCTCGATCTTCTTGATGATGTCCTCG
>JBOIEG010000561.1:0-1395 GCA_050740915.1 Gammaproteobacteria bacterium
CCTTCGGTGCTTTGCTCTCTCATGGCGGTGTGCTCCTTCTTCTCGGGCTCGCGAGCCCGGCTGATTGGTTGATAAACAAAAGGGTACACCGCTTTCACTTTTTACACACCCTTCGATGGTACCTCAATGTACAGCATGCCTCCCATCATCGCAGGTTCTTTAAAAACTGGATCATTTGGTCCTGTGCCGCCTCGGGATCGACGTATCACCGAGCAGGAATACGGCGGCGTCGACATCCGTCACGATCGCCGAAACACCGGCACGGATGGGCGAAGCCACGCCCTCTCTATAGTCGTCGTTGTCGACCATCCGTACCGGTCCAGGGCCGCCCGGAGCGCTTCGCGATCGTATCCAACGACCACGATCACCGGACTGGCATCCAGCGTCGTCTGGACCACATGCCGGATGACGGGATGATCGCCCAAGAACGCCAGCAGCTTGTTCACCGGCGCCATGCCCGATGGCAAACCTGCCGCGAGCGCGCACGCGGTACAGGCTCATGCCGCTCATAGGGCCAAAATAGACCCATTCGTTTTTGCTATCTATGGTGATGGGATTCGCGCCCAGCCGTGGGCGATGAAGGGTGCCATCCTCGTTTTTGATCTGTACGGGTCGACCGTCGCTGTTACAGATCAAAGCGCCCGAACGTAGATGATGCCTGTAATCTAGTAGCAGATTAGACTCATAATGTAAATATGTCAAGAGGTACTGTGAGGTTGTTTTTGGGTGGCCTTCGGTAGACCTCCCGTGCCGGTGGGTAGTGAAAAACTGGGTTAGTAGAGGATCACGTATGCGACGTTCAAGAGAAGAGGCGGCCAAGACGCGACAAGAGATCGTTAAAGCCGCATCGACACTCCTTCGCGAACGAGGGTTACACGGGATTAGTGTGGCCGAGCTGATGAGCGAGATCGGGCTTACCCACGGCGGGTTCTATACCCATTTCGACTCGAAAGAAGCACTCATGTCTGAGGCCATGGAAGCCGCATTCGGTGAATCGGTGAGCGGGTGGCATAAAGTATTGGAGAGCGCACGGACCAAGAGCGGCTTCACCAGCCGAGTCGACCTCTATCTGACAGAAGAGCACCTCAAAGATCCGGGGACGGGTTGCGCCGTACCCGCCCTTGGAAGCGAAATCACGCGGGCGGGCCCTGTGGTGCGGGAAAGCGTCGCCAAAGGCATCAGCGAAATGATCGAGATCCTTTCCAAGCAGGTAGACGACACGTCGCCTGAACGCAGAAAAGAGCGGGCAATTGCGACCGTCGCCTGCCTGGTTGGGGCAATCGTGATGGCCAGGTGCGTAAATGACCAAGCAACCGCACAGTCGTACTTGGAAGGCGCCCGCAGCCAACTGTTAAGCAATCAGGCGGCAACCCCAACAAGGTCGAAGAAAAAGCC
>JBOIEG010000562.1:0-7694 GCA_050740915.1 Gammaproteobacteria bacterium
CTCTCATAGTCGTTCTCCAGCAACGCCCGAACGATCGGGTGCAGGAGCCGACCGTACTGCGCGCGTAGCTCCGCCAGCGGATGGGAGCCTCCCCGAGTGGCCGAGCACCAGTCGAGGTAGCGGGCGATCACGCTCGTTCGGTGCACAACACTTTTCAGCGGCGATCGCTGGATTTCTGCAACCACACACGCAGCACTCCTATCGTGAGCCGTCCCGCCGCGGAGGCTCGCTCGAGCACGAACGCATCGAAGGCTCGCAGAAAACCGGCGTAGGTGTAGCGAGACTTGCGTCCGATCGACTGCGTGTCCAGGAACCGGTCGACCGTGCCTTGGGCCCTCATGGTGATACCTCCTCCGGGAGTTCCAACGCGACCGCCCTCAAGTCGTCGGTCGCCAGCTTCAGGTAAACGGCTGTGGATCGCTCGCTGCGATGCCCAAGGACATCCCCGATCACCTTGAGCGGCACGCCGCCGCTCAGCAGGGACAGGGCGCGGCTATGCCGGAGAACATGCGTCCCGCGCTTGCCCCTCAGGGACACGCCTACGGCCTGGAATCGGCGGCTCACGAGGTAATGGAGCGCCGTGGAGCTCGACAGCGGACGGTACGGTGCCAAAGCCCTCAGGAACACTTCGCGTAGCGTCGTCTCGGGTCGTCCGTGCTTCAGGTAGTCGAGCAGTGCGTCGGCGGGGCCGCGTAGCAACGGCAGTTCCGAGTACGCCCCGGTCTTCACATGCCGGATGCGAAGTCGCTCGTGCCGCCAGTCGATATCCGACAGGCGTAGCCCTAGGATCTCTCCGGCGCGCAAGCCGTAGGTCGACAGCAGCATCAAGACGGCGTAGTCGCGACGCCCCTGCGGTGAGCGGTCGCATCGAAGAGCTTTTAGCGCCCGTTCGATGTCCTCCCGCCGGATTGTCGATGGGATGCTCTCTAAGGCATACAGGGGAGGCCTCTCGATCGTATCGGCCAGATCCCTCGGCATCCGGCCGCTGCCGTACAAATAGCGCAACACGCCGCGCAGCGTGCTGACCATCGCCATCTTGGAGCTGCGACGCATCGAGACACCGCGCGATGCGATGTGCGCGTCGAGGTCTGCGACGCACAGCGTGGCAACGCTCTTGCCGTGATCGCGCAGCCATCCCAGAAGCCAATGTGCCTCGGCTCGGCCATTCTCGCGCGTGCTCGCAGACAGTCCACGAAGCTCCTCCATCCACGCATCGTAGCCGTTCACCACCTCGTGCACGGCGATCTCATCGGTCGTTGTCGGCGCACTCTCGGGCGGCCATTTGCCATGGACCAACCGTAGCAACATCTGGATAGCGGCTCGGTGGGCGCGCCGCCAGGATGCTGGGAGCGCGCGTCGATCGCGCCTGCGCCTCAAGCCATTGAGATAGTGCTCGACATCGGCCGGCGATAGGGATTCAAGGGCTTGCCCGCGACGTATCAAGTAGCGGAGGAAGCATCGCGCATTATTGGGATAAATCCGAGCAACCGAACGGCTGTAGCGCTCTTGCTGTAGGTGGCGGCGTAGCCGCTCAACCCAGAAGCTGATGAGGGATTCTAATTGGGACATGACGATCTCCTTGGGCAATGAAACACCCAAAGATTGTGTCACCCCTTCCAGGCAAGACCTCTTAGCTTCAAGCAAATAATGCCAAGCAGAGCCACCTCGGATGCCCGGTAAATCAGTCATTCGCGGCAGTGCTTCGCATTACGGGTTCCTTCTCATAAAGGGATGCGCTCGCGCTACTCGACATCCGCCTCCTCGACCATTTCGTGGTCTCGGCCGAGGGTTCGGTGTCGATGGCCGAGCGCGGACTCATCTGACCTCGGCGATGAACCGGCAAGAGGGCCCGCCGGTAGCTCAATCGCCCCACATCAGGCCGCCTGGGAGGTTCCATCACACCTCCCGGGCGGCGGGATGTGTCTTAATCAACGGAACGATAACGATGGGATTGATATTGAAGTGGTTTGAGGCACGACGTTCGCTGTGCTGACGTAGTTACCCCGGGCGGTACGATAAAACGTTGGCGGCCACTGTTATTTCTTAGAGTGGCTGTGGTAGCCGGGCGCAACCGTTCCTTGTCGAGGAAGTTTCGTTAGGCCGCCACATGAAAGGTAGGGCTAGGGAGTGGCCCTCTTTGGCGTGCCGAGGATGCAATCATTGGCATATCGTCGTACGTCCGACCATGCATCGTACGTCCAGTCCGATCCTTGCGAACACCCCCCATTGCTTGAAAAAGAAGTACACGTTCTTGGCCCGACATTGCCGATAGATGTCTTCAACCCAATCCGCCTGCATTGGTCGCGCATTCGGCCCGGATTCTCCCCCCACGATCACCCAATGGATACCGTCGAGCGGAAGATTGGGCAACGGGGCCAGCAAGGGTTCACATGAGACAAATCTCACCGTCGCCGGAACGTGCCTCAGGTCGTACACGCGTTTGAGCACATGCTCGTGTTCTACGCTCACACCCATCCAGACGTTTGGCGGCCAGGGGAGTTTCCGAGCCATATCGCGCAGCCTGGTGCTGCGCTTGGTGAGCTGGGTGTCGACCAACTTTTTTTAGAGCCTCGATTCGCTTCTTTGAGTTCTTAATGAATAGGTACTGGTGAAACGGTCTTGCTAGTCCCAATGCGATCGTTGGACTTCGGTCGTGGCAACTCTGTCCATCCATATCGCTATACGTTTCTGACCCGGCACACCGCCCCTCCTCGCGAGAGGCGCAATATGGCGTGTGTGACAGCTTCTCGCCCAAGCCGCCGAGCATATCGGCCAACGGTTGGTAATTGTGCATGGCAAACAGTCGCCTCCTCTTCTACGCCCCACATCCAGCGCTTTCCAAAGCCCTTGGCATAAGGAATGTGAAAACGCTTTCACTGTGCGTTCTCGTTTAATTCTTTCCCGCCCAAGCTGTTGCCTATCATTTCGACATTTGCGTGCTAACATGCGTTATGCAAGTTGGGCATTTTTGTTGCCAATAGCAAACTTTATTGGCCTTGCAACGGGCACCACATTTGGGCCATAAATACGTTACTCGCAACGGACGCAGCTTAGGGAGCCCTAAACTACTCCTATGCCCTGCATAGCATAGTCTCCCGACCGCTAAGAAACCGTTAAGTAAGGGGCGACGACATGAGAAAAAAAGCTTGGCTCGGACTTTTGCTGTTGCTAGTGGCCACTGCTTTTGTGGTAGCTGTCACACCAAAACCTACAGAATCTACAAGCCGCCCAGTTAGGATCGGAGCGTTGTTACCGCTCACGGGAGACGCGAAGATTTACGGAGAAGAAATGCAAAAGGGTGTTGAGCTTGCCCTGACGCTGTATTCCAACGCCAGATCTAAGCCAAAAATAGAGCTTGCAACTGAAGACGATGCCGGCCAGGCTCGTACCGCAGTTAGTGGCTTCATCAAGCTTGTCGAGGTCAATAAGGCTATTGCCGTAATAGGCGGTGCTATGAGTTCAACCGCGATGCCCATAGCGCCTATCGCCAGCTCAAAGAAAGTGGTCGTGATATCGCCTGCTGCCTCAGCCCCAGCGCTGACTAAGGCAGGCGGCTATGCATTTCGCGTGTGGCCATCAGATACGTACGAAGCGACAATGCTGGCGGAGCTCACGGTTTCCAAGCTAAAGCTGAAAACTGCCGGAATAATATTCGTCAATAACGATTACGGCAAAGGTGCCAGTGAAATATTTAGCAGACAGTTTCAAAAGTCTGGTGGCTCAATACTGTTAAACGAAGGTTATCAGCAGAATTCTACAGATTTCCGGACGATTCTTATAAAGGCTCGATCCTTAAAACCAGAAGCCATTTATATACCAGGGTATTACAAAGAGTTGGCTAATCTCATAAAGCAGGCTACAGAACTCGGTATCAAGACCCAGTTTCTAGGCGGCGTCGGTTTTCAAGAACCGAGCTTGCTGAAGTTGGTTGGCGCTGCGGCCGAGGGAACTATATACACGACGCCGTACTACGAGCCCAAAGCCGGCGATCATGAAACGAAGGTGTTCGTTGATACCTACATGAAAACATATTCCCAAGAACCGGGAATATCCGCAGCGCATAGCTATGACGCGACACGGGTTCTATTAGCCGCAATAAGCAAGTCCGATGCTGATGCTACAGGTCCGTCGGTTCGGGAGGCCCTTTTAAGAACGCGAGATTTTCCAGGAGTGGCTGGCACAATAACCTTCGACGATAAGGGCGATGTCATAAAGCCGGTCGCATTCCACATTGTTCGCAAGGGCAAGTTCCAGCCCTTCGAAACCGATAAATAGAGGGAGATTGTATGGTTCTTCTAACTTCCAGTTTAGGGCCTGCATTTCCAGCACCGCTCCCCACGCAAACCTTCTCCTTGTCTGCCAGCTCAAAGGACCTTTATGACTTTCTCGGGACCAAGTACCTTGAGCTAGACCTCTATCGAGGCGACGATATGGATGTAGTCCATGAAGCGATTGCTGTGACACGCGCAACAACAATACTCGACGCAGGGTGTGGACCGGGACAACACGTGAAGGAATGCGCACGGCTTCCATATGTTGAACGCGTCGTCGGGGTAGATTTTTCACCAGGTATGATAAAGGCAGCGCACAGGAATCTGCGGGGCGCAGCTAAGGGCACCCATACGATTCTCGCCGTGGATGATTTCCTACGACCAACAAAAAGGTTTGGCCAATTCGATGTTGCTCTTTGTATGAACAATGCGCTTGGAAATGCACTTTCGGAGAACTTGCCACAAGCAGCGGGTGACAGACGACGTGCGGTTCAGAATCTCTCCGCTTGCCTTAAGCCAGGCGGTGCACTGGTTGTATCTGTTTACCTCCATGAATATATGCCCCTGGACTATATGTATGGCAAGCATTCTGCGTTTTCTGTTGCCGAAGAGTCGGATATCGATGCGGGGGACCTGGTAATCCAATATACCCCTTCGCCGTCATCATCATTTCATTATTATTCACACTGGTTTAGGAGAAAAGAGCTCGAACATCTCCTTGAGGCCTCTGGAATTAGGATCGTTAGAAAGGTATGTAGACCGCCTCGTCTAATTGCAGTTTGCCGGGCGCCCATAGACACCGATAATGGCGGATAGAGAATCCTAAGTCGCATGCTATTGCTTCACTGCTTGGAGCGAATCGGATGGACCAATACTGCATAATTCTTCACCTGTCAGATCTTCATTTCGGCGAAACGGGAGCACATTTGTTTCGCCAGAATGAAATCAGCGGAGCCATGCATGCATTCTTGCCCTCATTAGAGATCTCTGTTAGCGAAAGATTGCTGGCCATAGCTTCTGAGAGGAGTGGTCTGATACCGGATTTGATTGTTTTATCAGGTGACTACACCTGCGCATGGGAATCAGACGACGTAAAGAGAAGGTTCGCTTATACGCTAACTAACCAATTTATCAGTCACGTTTTAAGCGTGGTTAACCAACTGCGTCAGGAAAACGGAAGGACAAGACTATTGAAGGAATCTGTCGTAATTATTCCAGGAAACCATGACGTAAGACGCGACGATTTCGAGAAACGTTACACACCTTTCTTTCGCGATCTCATCAAAGGTTTTTATGGCGATAATCTAGGGGCGATGATGCCTCACGCAGCTGGCGCTGAAGAAGCGTCCAACGTCTATCTAGCGGGTTATAATCCAGATCAATCTGTCGTCATTGTTGGTGTTGACTCAAACGAAGCTCAGGATAATTCACGTAAAATAGAGTTAGCCGAATTAATGGCAAAACTCGAAGATCCCAGTGTCGCCCAGGGAGACAAACAAAAACTACAAAAACTATTCGACGATTATTATCCCGGATTCGTTAACACGGATACGCTTGACGCATTCTTGAAGGGAATCAGAAAAAGCCACCCGCACGCAGTTTTGGGTATCGCTGTCCATCATCATCTCTCAGGTGCTCTCCAATCCGTTCATGATCCTGACTACCGGCCCATCATAAATAATTATGACGTGCTTGAGGTACTCGCCAAATATGAGGTGGCTTTTTCCCTACACGGCCACAAGCACGTCCCTGGCGTTACCTCAATTTACCATAAGTGCAAAAATCGTCCGAGTGGTTGGCATCTTCCTGCTATTGCTTGTGGTTCGATGTGTGATCCTAAACACTGGAGTCAGCCGGGTGGTGTAAAGCCATCGTTTAATATCATATGCATCCCTGTTCCGATTCCAGTATGCGCCTATCACATTCAAGTATATGTGCAAGAAGCTAACTCAAAGCGCAAATTCAGCGAATCAACCTCTAATGACTACCTCTGGGTCAATCCTCTTTCAGTGAGAGTGGAAACGAAGGACCACATAGAGGACATGCTTGCTATGACGGCTGACGTTGATCAGCAGATCGGGCAGGCTAACTGGAAGCTGTTTTGCGAAATGGACTTCATTAGAAAGCTTGGGGACGTTACGCTTAGAACGGATAAGCACATCACCGATTACGCAGCCGCCCTTAGTAGCCGAACGGAAAAGCTGGAAAATGGTTCAATATGGATGACCTGTTGCGTGTCTCCACGTTACCTGTTCAAGCGCAAAGATAACGTTCAAGATACCCTTGACGCATTTGTAGATGCATCGAAAAAGGAATCGGTGGATGTTCGACGCCTCTTTGTTTTAACAAAAGACAACTACAATGCCATCGAAAATGACAGAGAAAGTCTCGATTGGTTTTGGAGGAAAGCGGTGAGCAATAGCACGATGAAAACGTTCTGCACCAGAAGCGATTGGCTATAACCCACTTGGGTGATGATTACAATTTCTTGGATACGGATTTCGTTGCGTTTAGGAATAAATCCAATCCCAAATTATCTATAGAGATCGTTGCGTTATTGCTCGACGACACCTTTGAACGGGGGCATGAAGTCCACGCTATGTTGTCCGCGGATGATGCAAAAAGAGTAAACTTACTACTAAGTGCTGTTTTCAATCCACGTAGCGTTAAGGTTCGTAGTTGTGTCTTGCCGTGCGCAAACAGGACGGACTTTACAAGAATTATAAAACGCTTCCTGGGACAGCCCGGTCAACCTGCTTGTGAGAACGTTAAGCATTTGTGGGAACGGCCTTCTTGAGCGACATGCCATTATGAAGATAGGTACTTAGAAAGCTACCGACTGGCTCTCATATGGGTTCTATTTTGCTAAGCGCTCAGGAAGCCGCCAGACTTCTTCTCTTGGATGCAAAAGAGCAATCTCGACTGCTACCTTCCCTGCTAACCGAGAGTTGGAAGCGCCGCATTGCAGCCTGCCACTCTTTAGCTGCGGCAGTCACTCCGCTATATGTTACAAGCATTTGTGCAGAAACCTGTACTTATTGCAATTATCGGCGAGCTAACAGAAGCCGCTATATAGAGCGAAAAAGGTTAAGCGATGCTCAGCTGCTTAAGGAAGCCAAACACTTAATTGGCAATAAAGGCTATAAAGCATTAGAGCTTGTTTACGCCGGAGATCCTGCCATTGGTCCCAGCGATATTGCTCGGCACGTAGACCTTATACACAAAGTTCTGGATTCCGCAGGCGGTGGTATCGTGGGCATAAACGCGCTTCCTATGGGGACCGAAGACTATCGACTACTCATAGGTTAGGTACTTAAGGCCCACCGAAAACGAGTTCTAAGCCCAGTTGCAGGCGTCCGGTTTGGGTGTCGCGTGCGGGGTGTGCGCGCTGAGCGTTAGCGCCGAGAAACGCGATAGCTTGGT
>JBOIEG010000563.1:0-1586 GCA_050740915.1 Gammaproteobacteria bacterium
ACCAAGCTATCGCGTTTCTCGGCGCTAACGCTCAGCGCGCACACCCCGCACGCGACACCCAAACCGGACGCCTGCAACTGGGCTTAGAACCCGTTTTCGGTGGGCCTTAAGTACCTAACCTATGATGACCCCGGATTCACCTCGACCGCGAGCTGTCGATCGAAGATCACCTTCATCGACGGCGAGCAAGGGGTGCTGCTGCACCGGGGTTACGCGATTGCCGACCTCGCCGAGCATTGCGATTTTCTGGAAGTCTGTTACCTGCTGCTCTATGCGGACCTGCCGAATGCACAGGAGAAGGCCGAGTTCGAGCAGACCATTACCTACCACACCATGCTCCATGAACAGATGCTGAGCTTCTACAACGGCTTCCGGCGCGACGCGCACCCGATGGCCATCATGGTCGGGGTGGTGGGGGCGCTGAGCGCCTTCTACCACGATAGCACCGACATCAACGATCCGGAGCAGCGTAAGATCGCCTCCCACCGGCTGATCGCCAAGATGCCCACGATCGCGGCCATGGCCTATAAGTACGCAGTCGGTCAGCCTTTTGTCTATCCCCAGAACACGCTCAATTTTGCCGAGAACTTCCTGCACATGATGTTTTCCGTGCCGGCCGAGCCCTATACCGTCAGCCCGGTTCTAGCCCGCGCCGTGAACCGGCTACTTATCTTGCACGCCGACCACGAGCAGAACGCCTCTACCTCGACCGTGCGCACCGCCGGCTCCAGTGGCGCTAACCCCTTTGCCTGTATCGCCGCCGGAATCGCCTCCCTGTGGGGCCCGGCGCACGGAGGCGCCAACGAAGCGGTGCTGGATATGTTACGGGAGATCGGTTCCAAGCAACGGATCCCCGAATTCATCGCCCGCGCCAAGGACAAGAGCGACTCCTTCCGGCTCATGGGCTTCGGCCACCGGGTGTACAAAAACTACGACCCGCGCGCCGCGGTATTGCGCGAATCCTGCCATGAGGTGTTGGCGGAGCTCGGCGTGACCCGGGAGCCGCTGCTTGAGATCGCCATGGAGCTCGAGCGCATCGCCCTGGAGGATGAATACTTCGTCACCCGCAAGTTGTTCCCCAACGTGGATTTCTACTCCGGTATCATCCTCAAGCCATGGGCTTCCCGACCAGCATGTTCACGGCGCTCTTTGCTGTGGCCCGCACCGTCGGCTGGGTGGCGCAGTGGACGGAGATGATCGAGGACACCGACCAGAAGATCAGCCGCCCGCGCCAGCTCTATACCGGAGCGGTGGCTCGCCCCCTGCGGCCTCTGCGGGAACGGGGGTAGGCTGTGTAGTCCGCATTTAATCTCCGCCCACCAATTTTCCTCCTCTTGCGGGCCCGCTAGCCGTGCGCTGGAAGATCGGTGTAGGCTAGGAGCCTGTCGGACTTAGGAAGAACCTACTGCGGCGGTGGGAAATCGGTCCATATTTCCGATCATTTTCGTTAAATAGTTACCACTCATACGTAGGATCTTTAAACTTATTGAATTATAAGGGGAACTAACGAGGTTTCACTCGATCCCATAGAGCAATCAAGCACGATTGACTCTAGTCATAAGGGGGACCGAGTGAAACAACGACAA
>JBOIEG010000564.1:0-5268 GCA_050740915.1 Gammaproteobacteria bacterium
GAGGATCCGCCGTCAGAACCGGAAGCGCAACTCGCCGTAGATCTCGCGGCCGGCCAGGGGGATGTCGAAGGGGATGGACGTCGGCGAGTCGCTCGGCTCGCGCGCATCTTCATCGAGCAGATTGCGGACCGCGATGGCCGCATCGAGGTGGTTCGCGACGTTCCTGCGCTGCAAGGAGAGGGTCACCATCGAATAGTCATCAACGGGCGGCCGGGGATCGCCCCCCGCACGCTCGCGGTCGATAATGGATTTCACACTGGCATTCAGCTCCCACTCAGGCGCAAACCGCCAGTCCGCCTCGCCGTACACCTGGTGTCTGGGCGCAAAGCGCAGGTTGACGTTCTCGTCGCCATCCAGCGGTTTCTGATAACCGTAGTTCCCCCGAAGATTGAACGTTGGAGTGATTGCCCAATCAAATTCCCATTCCAGCCCATACCCCTGCTGTGCTCCATCGTTGGCAAACCCCAAGCCATTGGGTGAGGCCCGATTGGAGACCAGCTCGATGGTGTCGTGGAGTCGGTACCAAAAGAAATTCAGGTTGGAACGGAAAGGGGCGGCCCGGTAATTGAACGAGAGCTCGGTGGTGTCTATGGTCACCGGATCCAGGTCGGGGTCGCCCAAACCGAGCAGGATCCCGTTCGAGTGTAGCTCCGTAACGGACGGGGGCCGAAAAGCTCGCCCATAAAGGAGCTTCGTGGTGAGCCGGTACCCCGTGTTCCACACGAGGCCGACGCGCGGGTTCACGCTCGACCCGAAATCCGAGTAGTGATCCACCCGCACACCCGCGATCAGGCGCCAGTCGGGTGCGAACAACCACTCATCCTGCAAGTAGGTGTAGAAAATGCCCCGGTCCGTATCTGGAAACAGAGGCGCGTCGCCGATGCCACCTCTCTCGGCAAATGTTCTCGTAGGAACTAACGCTCCCCGGCGAACGGTGTAGTTTCGCCGATCTTCGGTGTTGTCGAAAGAATCGTAAAATCCCCCCAACCCAACCCTCACCAGGTGACGCTTCAGTCCGGAATAGAGCGTAGTGAACTCCGCGCGAAGCCTGTTCTCCACGACATCCAGCTCTTGCCGGACGCCGTCCGGGAACGCCCCGCCGAAGGCGCCGGGCGGGAACAGCGCAAGGCGTGCATCGATATCGGAATAGACATAGGAGAGCTGGGCCGTGATGTCCCAGTGATCCGAGTACCGGTCGTGGTAGGTGAAATCCGTGTTGAACAGCCCGACATTGATCTCCCCATCGGGGTCGAGGCTCGAGGAGAAGCCGACGCCGGTGCCGATGTCGAACTGCCCGAAGTAACCCGCACGCCAGGTCCACGGCCCGTTCGAGATATCCGTGTGGACATCGACCACATCCCGCTCCGTATTGAGGGCGGACGGTGCCCTCGATGCGCGCGTTCCGAATAGGGTATCGAAGCGCGTTTGAGCATCCGCCTCAACAATCTTGTCGAACCCGTTGGTCGTCCGCCCCTGGAGGCTTACTGCCACATCGGCTTCGCCCCACTGTCCGCCGTGCAGGAACCAGCCCTCATGGGTATCGAAAGACCCGGCCCGTCCCCCGATTTCGCTGCCGTTGATATCTTTGGCGGTCTTGGTGACGATATTCACCACGCCGGCCATGGCATCGGCACCATAGACGGCCGAACCCGGGCCGCGGATGACCTCGATGCGCTGCACGTTGTTGACCAGCAGGTTGCCGCGCGGTGCGAACGCGTTCACGAGTCCCTGGGGCACGGGGATGTTGTTCACGAGGATGAGCACGCGGGAGGGGATCCCGCGGAAGCTGAGCACGTTCACGATATCGTCGGGGGTCGACAGATGTACGCCCGCGACGGTCTCGATCACCTGATCGAGGGTGGTCGCCCCCATGGCCCTGATCTCCTCGGCCGTGATGACCGTGGCCACCGCTGGGGCGAGATCGAGTGGCTGGCGGTAGCCCGCGGCGATGCTGACCACCTCCTCGTCCTCGCCGTAGACTTGCGCGATGTCCTTCTCAAGGAGCTCAGAACCCTGGGCCTCCCTCCCAATGCTAACGCTTATCAACCCAAGGAAAAGCGCTATGTAAAAACGAAGCGCCATGTTTCATGGCCTTTTTGTTTTGTTGTCCGCGGCTTGTACGCGGACCACGGATAATCGCATCCTCTTCGAGTCGGTTCCATCAAAAGGGTCCAGTGGCATCTTATTGTTTTCCTTGGTGGGCCATGGGGGAGTCGAACGCGAGACCAACGGATTAAAGTTATAACTAACTGACAAATACTTTTCACAACATATAACAACCATTAAAATCGCCACTTACGGGGTACTTGTCGTTTTTTGCCGCTCAGTGTCCCAAGAGTGTCCCAACACGAATCGCCGACATGCTGCTAACCGAATCCGACCCGCTTCGCTTCACGGTATGTTTATCGCCGTATCGCGATTTTCGTATCCTCAACCTTAGCGATCATCTTGGAAGGCGCGATACCGAGAACGTCTGCCAGAACAAAGATAGTCGTGAGAGACGGTTGGCGTAAGCCCCGCTCAAGGAGGGAGATGTAGGTTCGGTCAAGACTAGATTCGAACGCGAGCCCTTCCTGAGAATACCCGGCTTGATGCCGTAGCTCACGGAGCGCGTTACCAAATGCAGCTTCGAGTGTCAGAGCCTTCCCCATTGTTGGGGAAGAAGACTCCATGATTTGAAGACTAGGAGTCTACGGACTATAGTCTACACAAAATGGCGACTTTCCCTTGTCTTCAAGTGGCTAATAGTCCGAGAAAGGCCGTCACTCGCAAGAAGCTCCGTGCGATGCCGCTTGCAGTTTTTATGGGCGGCAACATGAGGTGAAGAATCCATCCATATACTCCGTAATCGGTTTCGAGCGGCGTGAATTATCCGGTAACCATACCAAAAAGAGAACGTGCCTAGGAGGTTTATCGAAGGCTGTCACTGCATCTGTGGTAGCCCGAGCGCATCCCAATCTGCCCGTGTGACTTCATCTTTGTTGGCATAGCAAGCGCGCATGAATCCAACGCAAGGAAAAGCTGGGCTGCAGCACATCGTGGATCTTAAGCTCTAAAGGGATAGGAGGCCGAGGGGCGCAGGAGCGTGTAAAAGTTCTGCTCGCTATTTCGCGTGTGCAGCTCGACGACGTCGCGATCGGCGACTCTGTGGTCGGGTCCTACGTGTTGGCCTTCGAACTGACTGCTACCACAGACGCGCGCGAACTTAAAGTGTCTTCGCGAAGTCTTTGTGCACTCGCTCGGCCACATCAAGCACCGTTGCCCCGCGGCGCAGGGTGAAAGGTCGTTCCGTATCTATTCGCCCGTTGACGCGTGCCCCGGCAGCGGTCGTAGCCGAGCTCGGCGTCATTGCTCGTTCGCTGCGTGTTCCCCTGCCAGCCGCACTCGAACATCTCGCGTGTCTTCGTCCGCCGCTCTCGGGCGGTCGCCGGTCTCCGGATGGTCCTAACGGTCGTGGCTCGACGCTTTCCCTGTATCCAGCCGCCTCGCCACCGAAAATCTAGTTGCGCTGGTATGTCCCGATTAGTTGCACGTGGCCGAGGATATGACCCTGCATCGCCTTTCCCAGTGCTGCCGCAGTCGGCTTGCCGAGATCGGGCAACACCATATCGAGCGCATAGAGCTTGTGGAAGTAGCGATGACGGCCGATGGGCGGGCAGGGGCCCCCGTAGCCCGTGCGCTGCCAGTCGTTCAGCCCCTGACGTGTGCCAACTGGCAGATCGCGTGGATCGACCGCCTCCGTCAGCCCAGCGGCGGTCGGGGGGAGGTTGTAGAGCACCCAGTGCACCCAGGTCATTTTCGGCGCTGCCGGATCGGGGGCGTCAGGGTCGTCAACGATGAGGGTTAGGCTTTTCGTTTCCGACGGAATGCCGGCCCATGCCAATGGCGGCGAGATGTCCTTGCCGTCGCAGGTGTATGCCTGGGGGATGGCGCCGTTGTTGGCGAAGGCCGAAGAGGCCAGTGACAGGCTCATGGGCTTTGCCTCCTTCTCAGCCGCCAGGCTGTGGACCGCCAGCCCACACAGACACAGCATGGCGAGTCGTACAATGGTGATGAATCCGATCGCGGACCGATGCATGGAGCCCCCCTTCCGGCCTTCGGGATTTGCCGGTTACCATCATAGACAGCGTGTCGCAGTTCCTCAAGCCAAGGACAAACTCATGACGATGCCGTGGAACGAGTCCTACTGTCTGCCCGCATGCCGCACTTGCCGGCGTAGCGAGACCAACCCAATCAGAGAACATACCGCGGTGTCGGTGTTCCATCCATTCCCGGACAAATCACGCGATCAAACGGGTGTTCGATATCGACATCGAACACTGTCCCCACTGCGGCGGCCCCTTGAAGATCATCGCTGCCATCGAACATCTCCCCGTGATTGCCAAGACCCTCGCCCATCTCGGCTTGCCCATCCATGCACCGCCCCGCTCCCCGGCGCGGCCATGCCATCGACTCCAAATGGCTTGATCCCCAACCGATATCCCCTCCCATCCGGTTCAGCTCCCTGAGCCGAAAACCCCTCTTGGCCCGCACGCACGCGAGACGCAAAACGCCCAGAAACTTGGCGCCTCGCGGCCCGAAAAGTCCCCGATTCTGGACCGAACACTATCGTGATTGACTATCCACCGGCTGTTCGATACTTTTATGGTTGACGAAAAAGGGCGTTTATTTTTCCTATTCCCGCCTGACGAGGTACGGCGCAGCGTTCTACCGGAACCTGTTCTGGGAGGCCGGCATGGTGGGGCAAGTGCTCTACCTCGAGGCCGAAGAAGCGGGGATTCGGTCGACCTGGATTGGCTGTTACTTCGGCGATCCGGTCCACGAGGTCTTTGGGATCGCTTCACGTGAGTGGCAGAGCTTCTACCACTTCACCGTGGGTGGCCCAGTAGAAGGACGTTCGCCTGACGACCCTGCCTGCATATGGCTAGGAGCCTGAACGATTTGTGGAGACCGTCCACTGTACCTACCACCCAGCGCGCGCCCTGGCGTTTGCTGGATGTTCCGGCGGGTCAGGGGCTTGGCCGGTCGACGGCAAGCCGGCAGCCTACATGTGCCGTGACCAGACCTGTGAAGCGCCGGTTCTCACTCAGGAGACACTCCTGGAGCGTTGTGGCGCTTGATTCAACGGCGGCACAGGGGGGAAGCTAAGTAGACCCTGAAAATGCATAAGAATGCTCTTAAGCCTCGATCTGGACTCGATGATCCGTCAGTATGACTTGGCCCGATGTTTCCGTGGGCTATAGAGTGCCGAGCCGACGGAGGAGCCGT
>JBOIEG010000565.1:0-3257 GCA_050740915.1 Gammaproteobacteria bacterium
ACCAAGCTATCGCGTTTCTCGGCGCTAACGCTCAGCGCGCACACCCCGCACGCGACACCCAAACCGGACGCCTGCAACTGGGCTTAGAACCCGTTTTCGGTGGGCCTTAAGTACCTAACCTATGATATTACGATGCCGATGCAAGAACTCACCCAACGCCAAGCCGAGATTCTCGCACTCATCCGCGCCCGTCTCGAGGAACAGGGGATGCCGCCGACGCGGGAAGAACTCGCCAGAGCGCTACAGCTCGCTTCTCCGAATACGGTCGAGTTTCACCTGCGGGCGTTGGCGCGCAAGGGTTATCTCGAACTCGTGCCCGGCCATCGCAACATTCGCCTCAAAGACGCCGTTGCTCTGCCTGGACAGGGATTGCCCCTCGTGGGTCGGGTGGCTGCCGGTTCTCCCATCCTCGCCGAGGAGAACATCGAGGGATATTTCCATCAGTGCAACGAGCTGTTTCAGCCGCGCCCGCATTTCCTGTTACGGGTGCAGGGCATGAGCATGCGCGATGCCGGCATCGCCCACGGCGATCTTCTGGCCGTGCACCGCACCCCGGAAGCGCGTGATGGCCAGATAGTGGTGGTGCGGCTCGACGATGAAGCGACCGTCAAGCGCCTGCGGCGCAAGGGCAGGCAGCTATGGTTGCTGCCAGAAAACCCGACATTCCAGCCCATCGCAGTGGATCTTAAGCGCCAGGCCTTGGTAATCGAAGGTATCGCCGTCGGTGTGATCCGGGCAATTCGCTGAGGAGATGGTCCTGC
The DNA here is from genome assembly GCA_050740915.1 of Gammaproteobacteria bacterium. Taxonomy (GTDB): domain Bacteria; phylum Pseudomonadota; class Gammaproteobacteria; order JBOHHR01; family JBOHHR01; genus JBOHHR01. The sequence continues at coordinate 762 of JBOIEG010000565.1, forward strand.
GCAACCCACAACCCTGGCTCGGCTCCGAGAGTGTTCGGCAGGCTCCACTCACCCTTTCACAGGTAGTCTCAAGGCGCACGATACTGGGATCGGCCTTTTCATTAACCAGTATGGGTTTGGTCTGGAGGTACAGAACAAGGGAAATACGAGTATGTAACACTACCTCTTATCGTTCTGCAACTACGTCAGGGACACGGTGAGCCGACAGCTTCGTAGCCATCAGCGCCTGGTCGACCGGATCATGCGGGCCATCTCCGCCAACGAGACGGAGGTGCGCGACGTGCTGGCCGCCGTGACGCCCGGCGGCGGAAAGAGTCTCCTGCCGGTCATCGCTGCCAGACGATTGATCGGCGCGGGCATCGCCGATCGGATCGTCTGGGTCGTACCCCGGGAGACCCTGAAGCATCAGGCGGAGGAGGCCTTCGCTGACCCGTCCTGGCGCAGCGCCCTTGGGCACGCGCTGTCGGTGCGCGCCGCCGACAACGAGCCGGACCCGAGCCGCGGCCTAGCCGGCTATGTAACAACCTACCAGGCGGTTGCGGCGGCGCCCGACCTTCACCTTGCGGAAGTCCAGCGGCACCGGACACTGCTGGTGGTCGACGAGCTCCACCACCTGCCCGCACTCTACGACCTCGATCCGCACGCCGGCGACGACGACGCCGCATGGAGTCGGGCGTTGCTGCCCTTGCTCGAGACCTCAGTCGTCCGCCTTTTGATGTCGGGCACCCTGCAGCGGGCGGACGGTCGCGCCATCCTGTGGCTGCCTTATCGTCTACTCGCCCGCAAGAGCCGCCTGCGCGAGATCGCGCTCGACGCGGCAGGATGGGCAATCGTCGGGTACTCGCGGCGCATGGCCTTGATAGAGCGCGCCGTCCTGCCCTGCGTATTCGGGGCCATCGATGGCGAGGCCGAGTGGATGGACGCGGAGCAGTCCGTCTGTGGCCCGCACCGCCTCAGCGGCAGCCCTGATACCGCCAGGCCGGCCTTGTTCACCGCCCTGCGCACCGAGTTCGCCGAGCACCTGCTCGGCGAGGCCTTCAGGTCCTGCCGCGCGTTCCGTTGCCGACGCCGTCAGGCCTTGGGCCTCTCGCCCCACGAGAGGACGCTGGGCCTGGGCAAGCTCCTGGTCGTCGCCCCCAACCAAATGCTGGCGCGGTCTTACTTAGCCTGCCTGCGCAACTGGTTCCCGGCCGCGCAGGTGGCCCGCCAGGTGGGCCTCGCCATCAGCGACGTCCGCGACGCCCACGAGACCATCGCTGCGTTTCGCCTTCTGCCAGAGCCGTCCGTTCTCTGCACGGTCGCGATGGCCTACGAGGGCATGGACGCGCCCGGTGTAACGCACATCGCCGCGCTCACCCACATCCGCTCCCGCTCGTGGCTGGAACAGCTCATCGCCCGGGCAACCCGGGTCGATCCGTACGGCGGTGCTTATAACGAGCAGCAGGCCACGATCTTCCATCCGGACGATTGGCTCTTCCGCAACTTCCGCCACCGGATCGAGACCGAGCAGGGCACGAAGGCGGTCGAGAAGCGGCGCCGGCAGCAGGGCGAGCTGCCGTTCGGGGGCGACGCAGACACAGAGACGAACCCCTTCGGGATCGTGCCACTGCGCTCCAACGCGCTGGCCGTTCGGTTCGAGGAGGTGGCACCGGGGCCGGACTTCGTCGCGGCGCCCCGCGCCGAGCAGCGCGATCCCGGGTCGGCCGTCGAGACGCCCTCCGTTGCCGAGCACCGGCTGCGCCAGCGCATCGGCCAAATGGTGGCGGCCCAGGTGATCGAAGACAAGGCGCCGTCGGTCGGCACCTGCCGCACGGCGGGTGACTACCACGCCTACAACGCGATCCTACGCAACCGCTTCGGCAAGCCGCGGGCAGAGATGACCCTTGCCGAGCTCGAGGCGATCATCGGCTGGCTTGAGCGAAACCGCCTGTCCGACCACCTTGATCTGCTGGACGGCGACCAGCACTATCGGTTCTCAGCCGCCCGCCGCGGCCACGCGATCCCGCGCACTGTCCATCAGAGCTGATCGCCTTTCGCTCCTCTGCGAAGTGGTCAATGGGGGGCGAAATCGGTGCGCGTCATTGGCAAAGGCAACCGTGAGAGGCTAGTGCGCCTGCCGGAGAGCTTCGGACAGGTGTTCGGGTTCTGGCTCAACGACAAGGCATGGTGGAGTTTGTATCGGATGTTCCTTCTGCTGATGCGCGGTCGTATGATAACCTTTTGTTTATTTTTATTTCCTACCATGATGGAGTTTATAGTTAGTGGTTACGACGCACGCCGGGAGCTTCCGTCAATAGGTGTGTAAATAGCTCAGGCGGCTTCCCTCACAGACTCTTCCTTGATTCGTATTCCATCGGCATAGGTCGCTACCTGGTAGACGTCTTTGAGGAGGTCTGCCGCATTGAGACGACGGAAGGTGGTCTCGGCGACCCGCATGATTTTCCAGATTAGGGCGGTGGCGTTATCCACTTTTTTGAACCGCTTAGCCGCATCGGT
>JBOIEG010000566.1:0-8467 GCA_050740915.1 Gammaproteobacteria bacterium
CTTCCCAACCCTCGACGACATCATGAATGCCGTGTCCGAGCGCTTCAGACTCTGGGCAAGGCCAAATAAACAATTGGCACGACTATGCGCCATTATTTAAGTCGCTATGTATAATACCCACGTAGGAGAAGGCATCAAACCGCAAACCCGTCGTGAGGGTCCAGTCGGGCGCAAATCGCCATTCATCCAGAAGGGATCCGAAGGCGGTGATCGCCGTGTTCTCGGGAAACGCTAATTCGTTCCCGGTCATCTCCCTTAGACCCGGAAGAGGGATCCTGATAAGGCGGCCGCCGGGACCTGTTGTCGTGCGTACGTTCGCGCGCTGCTTCGGTTCGTCGTTCGTTCTTGAGTAGGCACCGCCCCCCACCCGCAGCTTATGATCGCGCCACCCTGACCATATCGCCGCCGCCTCGCCGCGGAACAGCCGAGCGTCGTTCTCTATCTCGCCGGCGATCCCGCTCGGAAATCCCGGGCGCCCGCCCGGAGGGACAAAGGTTTCCGAAAGAAACTCCCACTTGTTGACGTAGGAAAAAAGGCCAGAGAGCTCAAGCTCAGGCGTCAGCGCTGCATTGTAGACCAAATCCGTATTGAACAGGTGGGTCTCAACGTGTCCGTCCGGATCAAGCACTTGGACCGTACCGGCACCGATCCCAGCGTGGAGCACGCCGTAATAGCCCAGGCGCAATCGCCACGGCCCCGTGGACACGTCGAGCTCCATGTCGGTGCCTTCGTTTTCCGTGTTTAGCGGACCCGGGGCCAATGAGCTGCGCGTACCTAACAGGCGATCCATCTGGAACTGGACATCCGTTTCGAGTGTTTTCTCGTGCCCCTGGGTCGTCCATGCCGAGAGCCCCAGCACAACGTCGATGGGTCCAAGCTTTGCGCCGTGGTTTAGCCAGACATCATAGGTGTCTTGAGTGCCGGCGCGCCCGCCGAACTCGGTGCCCTGAAGTCCAGTCGAGGGTTTGGTCACGATATTGACCACACCCGCTAAGGCATCTGCACCGTCGAGCGCAGAGTAGGGGCCGCGGATAATTTCAATGCGGTCTATGTTATTCGTCGGCAGGAGGTCGAAGGGATTGAAGGTCGTGAAGAAGCCTTGAGAAATCGGCACCCCGTTGCGCTTCACCAGTACGTCAGGACCAAAGTCGGCAAAGATCCCGCGAAGGTTCAGCAGGCGGATCCGCCCGCGTCCATGAACCACCTGCACGCCAGGTGCGAGCACCAGCGCCTCGGCGAGTGTTCGCGCACCCACTCGCCGGATATCCGTTTCTTCAATCACCGTCGCCACGTTGGGCATGTCGACCAGCGGCTTCCTGTACCCCAGCGCGATCTCGATCGTTTGCTCGTCACCAAAGAGCCCCAGGATATCTTCCGTCTCGCCCGCTGTACTGGTCATCGTTGCGGATCCAACGATCAACACGCCCAAGATGCAGTCAAAGCGGCTACCCACGGCGTTCAACTCCCTTTGGTTTTTTTGGACACAGATCGCATAGCAAGTAACACACTGCGCGCACCTTTCCGATCCTGGAAGCGCTTGACCTCAGCATTCGACCGATTATATGCTACCTTCATGGTAGTGCTTAGGTAAATAGGTAAACAGGAAGTCAAACCTTCCATCATGGACATACACGGGATCCGCATCGCGAATCTACAGTGGCTTATAGACCGCTATTACCCACGTCGACGGGGGCGCCTTGCAAGAGAGCTAGGAAGGCGCCAGAACGAGCTCTGGCGCCTGTTCAGCAAAGACCCGGGGCACCACCGTAACCTGGGGGGCGACCTCGCGCGGCAGATCGAGCGTCACCTGGGATATCCGCGCGGGTGGCTAGACCAACCTCACCTCTTCGAGGAGGGGCCTACCCGTGGCCTCGCGGATCCGGCAGGAAAGAAGCGAGCAGGCGCCCCTAAGCCTGCGGTGGTCCTCAATCCGGCCGGTCACAAGTGCGTGGCGGTTTTGAATTACCAACAAGCGGCGGAATGGGCGGATGGGGATGAATCGTACCCGATCACCGGCACCACCGAAACCATGTGGGTGCTGAGTAACGATTTGAGCCCGATGGCCGTGGGCGTACGTATCGAAGGCGCGAGCATGCGCGAGCTTTTCTATCCCGGCGATATCGTCCTCATCGACCGCCGCGTCGAGCCCGTGCGGGGCGATTACGTAGGGGCGAAGCTCCGCAAAACGAAGACCTTCGTCTTCGCCAAATACCAACCGCGCGCAGATCCCCGTGGCCGAGCGGCCATCGCCCTGGTGCCTGAGGATCCCGACTATCCCACGCTATCCATCGATCGCGCAAATCCTGGGCGCATCGTGGGGACCATGGTCATACACTTGCGCCTGCGCCGCCGCACCATGAGAAAAGAGTGACCCGAGAGGGACATCCTCGTAGAGCTCGATTGGCAACGCCGCACCTTGGGAGGGCCACATCATGTCACTATGCGATATCCGCATCCTAATCGCCCACGGAGATGCACAAATGCGCGAACAGGTAGAAGACCGGCTGAGAGCGGCACACTGCGAACGCATCATGCTCTCTAGCGATGGCAACGACGCCATCGAGCGCTTAAGAGAAGGCCCCTATGACCTCGCCATCAGTGCGCTGAGATTACCGGATTTGCAAGAATGGCGACTGGTGAAGATGATTCGATCGGGGCGCTTTTGCAATGCAGAATTGCCCCTGATCGTGATCCACGATGAGGCCGATGCCTCCATCGTTGAAGCTCAAGCACGCGAGGAAGGCGTCCTGACGGTCTCTATTGGCGCGCTCAATCGGCTCGCAGAGACGGCACAAATAGCGCTCCAGGGTCAGGTGAGACCTCAGACCCTCATCATCGAAGACGATCCGAACATCGCCCATTTCTTGACGGAGAGTCTATCCGATCTGTACCGGATCACCACGGCCGAGGACGGTAAAGCTGGCTTCGCTCTATGGCAATCCCAACGCCATGATCTCGTCCTGCTCGACATGATGCTGCCGGGGTTGAGCGGTGGGGAGGTCTTAGAACGCATCTTAGAGATTGAGACCATGCAACCCATCGTGATCTTAACGGGCTATGGCTCCGCGGAGCGCCACAGGGAGATGATGCTGAGAGGCGCATCGGAGTTCATCGAGAAGCCGGTCAGCGTTGCGCGGTTGCGTAGCACCTGCGCCTCGGTGCTGCGTCTGCGCGCCTACAAAGATGTCAATGCCAATCTCCAGAACACCCGTGAGACGGTGGTCGAGCTCGCGAGCTACGTGAAGGCTGCGAACGGGTATCTGTCCTCGGGCCGAGCCATGCAAGCGCAATACGAACTGAAAGGCGCGCTTGGCGCCTTATTTGACTCGTCATCGCCAGATGACGGAAGCGCGGCGCTCGATGAGAGCGACAAGCAGTCAGGGAACATCGCTTGTGTCCACACGGATGGGTTTTAGGCCAGCTGTTTTTTGCCCTATTACTTGCGCTTAGCCCGGGCGCGTACGCAGACGACGGCCATGATGTCGCCGTGATCTACCCGGCCACGGAAGGCTATTATCGCGAGATATTCGGTGCCCTGCTGGGCAGCGTCGTGGGAACGCTCGGCGTCGAGCGGTCGAGGACGTACGCTGTTTCGGAGCGCACGACACCCGAAGATCTCAGGCGCTGGCTAGCGCAACAGCCCCCTAGCTCGGTCATCACTCTGGGGCGTCAGGCCTACGAGGACTATCTCGCCACCGGCTCCGCCACGAGAGCCGTAAGCGGCGCCCTGGATCTGTCCCCGCAGCTTGACCCGCGGGCCCAGGGAGTGAGCCTCTCGATTGCGCCGGAGCTCTTCTTCGACACACTCAAGAAGCTGGCCCCCAAGGTGGGCCGGGTGTTCGTCGTGTACGACCCCTCCAAGAACCAATGGATCATCGATCGTGCGAGGGCCGTTGCGGGCAAGTACGGGCTTAAGATCACCGCCTTCGAAGCAGCAGACCTGCCCGCGGCCACCCAACATTATCGCGCTATCTTAGACCAAATCAGGCCTGACAAAGACGCGCTCTGGATCCCCCTGGATAGCGCGCTGCTCGATGAGCAAGCGGTGCTTCCCGTCATCATCGAGCAAAGCTGGTACCGCCGCCTCGCGGTTTTCTCGAATAGCCTCGTTCACGCGCGCCTCGGCGCCCTGTTCGCACTCTATCCCGATCTCGAGAAGCTCGGCGCGCGCTTGGCCGAACGCGCCCTCGCCCTCGATCGCAACCGCCATTCTGCGGCACCTGCCATTGAACCCTTGCGCGATGTGAAGCGAGCGCTGAACGTCCACTTTGCACGCCACCTGGATGTTGACCCACGGAGATTGTCCGATGAGTTTGATACCTATTTCCCATCACCAAGCCCCCAGTAAAGGGCCCCCTTCAACCAACGCCGAAAGGCGCTTCAAGCGCCTCCTGGCGATCACGCTGGTCGCGAGTGTTGCGGTGCTGTTTATTTCATCGCTCCTCACGGCATGGTTCATCGGACAGCGGATCGAGAACACCATCGTCGTTCAAATCGACCGGGTGATGGGCAGCTTCGCGGAGAACTCCATCAACGTGTTCCTGCTGAACGACCCCACGGTGGCGCGCTCGACAGCCGCGAGCCTCCGATCGCTGCCCTCGATTCGTACCGTCGCGTTCCTGAAGCGCGATTACACGCTCCTGTTCCGCACCGACGAAGTTGCCCTACCTCGTATACCGGCGAAGGGCACGGATGCCCTCAGCGAAGGGAGCCAACACTGGGAAGATGCTGAGCACATCCATTTTCTTGCGCCCGTAACAACCCGCCCCACAGCAACACCGTTTGAGCGTTCCCATAGGTGCAAAGCCGCGGATGCGAACCGCCTTGGCTACTTTTATGTCGCCCTCGACCGCGGTGTCATGACGAATGTCAAGACGTTCGTATTCTTTGTTCATGCGCTCGTTGTTACCATTTGTGGGAGCGCCTTGCTGCGGTGGTTCCGCAGGCGCGTCCGCTTGATGGATGCCGAAGTCGCCTTGATGACGGCCCAGTTACGGGAGGCCTACGGCGCCGCCCTCACCGCAGATCGGCATAAGGACGAATTCCTGGCCATCGTCACCCACGAGCTCCGGCAACCCCTGGCCTGCATCACGGGCTTCACGGAGCTCGCGCTCCAGGAGATGCGATTCCTAGAGCAAGGTCAACGCGCCGCCACACGGATGCGGGTTGTTCTGGAGACCGGGCGCCAGATGTTAGGGATCGTCGATGAGCTCCTGGCCTTTGCCAAGGTCGCAGCCGGCAAGGCTGAGGCGAAAATCACAACGGTGGACGTGGGCGCGCTCGCGGCCCGGGCTGGTAAGCTGATCGAACCGGCCCTCCTCGACAATGGGAATCGGCTCCAGGTACACACTCAGGGTGCCACGAAGCTGCGTACCGATGGCGATAAACTGTTCCACATCGTGACCAACTTGCTCTCGAACGCCTGCAAGTTTACCCATGAAGGGACGATTATGCTCACACTATCGGTGACGGATAAGGTGCTTCACATCGTCGTGACGGATACCGGCATTGGCATCGCAGAGGAGCATCAGGCGCTCATTTTCGAACCCTTCCGCCAAGTGGATATGAGCGACACCCGGAGGTATCGAGGCACTGGCATGGGGCTCGCCATCACCAAGAACTACTGCGAGCTTCTTGGCGGAACGATTAAGGTTGAGAGTACGCCGGGGGTAGGTTCGACCTTCGAGGCCTGCATTTCGGTTGAGATTCCGACGAGCAACAGCTGATAAAAATCGTCCGAGCCGACGCGCGTTGTCGTAGCATGCGGTATCTGACAAACTCAAGCGCTGCCTCGCTGCCCTCGGGGTAAAACAGATGTGTCGCCCTCAGGGCCGGGGAGTAACATGCAAAGATGGAGGATCTCGATGCCCTGCTCCTAGGGATGTGTTTGTCGATGGCCCCTCACAGCGGGGGCTGACCCTCCATCATGACCCCCGTTTTGTGCTCCCGCTTGGCTGTGGGTTGCCGTGTCTTGTCGGACAGCCAATGACTTCCTCAGTGGCACTGGCATCACACTCTTCGGGACTGCGTTGGACGGTGTCCACCGTACAGTTAACGGTATCGAAAGCAGCGGAGACTTTTCTCCATCACACCGCCAGCGAGTTGTAAGTGTAGAGCTCCGAGGCATTCGAGCATCTGCGCCGGCGTCGTGGATCCCGAAAGCAGCGAGGTCAGGATGTCGTTGAGACGATGTCCCCGCAAGGAGCTGGGCTCTGCTCCTGTTGGCGCGCCCGTGCCCGCCTGGTGGCGGCTGCATCCAGGCCTCCCAGATCCGATCCACATTGCAGTGGTTGAGATAGAAGACGGGATCGTTCGGCGAAGTGGAGGGCGACATGTCGCCGCCAACGAATACGTGGACGCGGTTGTGCAGGCTGGGCGGTGTGATCCGCGCGTTATTCTGCCAGCCTTCAAGCAGGTTACGAAAGCCGCCTGAAGTCACACCCCAAGGAGCGATGTCGTAGCATCGTGATTCAGGGTGGCCGCGGTGTGGGCTTTTCTCGGTAAACGGTTCGAGCCCGGCAAACCGGGAATCGGGTAGCCGGGGGGTGTTTAGGCCCCCAGCTCCCACACCACCACGGCATGCGGGTCCGCACCGGGCGGTTCACGAAAGAGGAGCACACGATAACATCAGGTATAACCGTGGGCGCGCATCCACAGTGCACGCACGGATATCAAGCCCTGGCTTCTCAGCCAGTCGTTCGTCATCCCGGTTTGTGTCGCCAAGGTCTTCGACAGGTGCCAGTAGCTCTTGCTGCTGAGCGCGGTCAGAATCGCGTGGCGCTTACTCGTTCCCAATGTGAGAAGATGGCGGACCTTGGTACGCACCCAGCGCCACTGCTTCCAGTAGCACATGCGGATGCGCCTACGCAACCACGCATCAACCTCAGGTATGGGTCGGTAATAGTCCGAGATGCCAAAGTAGTTCATCCAGCCTCGAATGTAACGCGCGAGCCGATTGAGCCGGTAATCCATCGAGACCCCCCAGCTCCGTCCGGTGAGTCTCCGGACGTTGTGCTTGAAGTCCGCGAAGGCGTGGTCCGTCCAACGAAGCTTCGTTCCTCGAAACGTGAATCCAAGAAACTCACAGTCCTTGGTTTTGACCACCCGGCTCTTCTGCGCGTTGACCACGAGTTTCAGCTCGCAGGTCAAATAGCGTGTAATGCTGGCCTTGACGCGTTCCCCGGCGCGCTGGCTTCTGACCAAAATACGCAGGTCATCGGCATATCTCGCGAAGCGGTGGCCGCGTCGTTCCAGTTCTTTATCGAGGTCGTCCAAGAGAATATTGGCGAGCAACGGCGAAAGCGGAGACCCTTGGGGGGTACCAAGCTCCGTTGCCTGGATGATGTCCCCGACCAGTACACCCGCCCGCAGGTAGCGACCTATCAAACGCAAAAGGCGCTTATCAGCCACCTTCTGCGCTACGCGGGCCCTCAACACATCGTGGTTGACTCGGTCGAAAATTTCTCCAAATCAAGGTCCACGACCATGCGATAGCCCTCGCCGATATATCGCTGTACCTGCTGTACGGCTCCGTGGGCGGAGCGTCCCGGCCGAAACCCGAAACTCGACTCGGAGAATCCCGGGTCGAATATCGGTGTGAGGACTTGCCCGATGGCTTGGCTTATTACCCGGTCAACGACACTTGGGATACCCAGCGACCGTTCACCCCCGTTCGGCTTCGGGATATTCACCCGCCGCACGGGCTTTGGTTGATAGGCCCCATCGAGCAACGCTTGACGGATGGCGGACCAGTGCGAACGAGCGAAGGTGGGAAAGTCCTCAAGGGTCATCCCGTCACTGCCGGGCGCCCCTTGGTTGGCTTTCACGCGCTTCCATGCCCGGCGCATATTCGCGGGGTCTACAATCCGCCCCATCAGGTTATCGTGCAAGGCTGGCTGCGTGAGCACACGCCGCACCTCGGCTCCCCCGGTCGGGTTCACAACCAAGGGCGAATACCTCACGGCTCCTCCTTGTACTTTCGTGTTCGGCCCTTCACCATCCTGGCCTCCTGGCCCGGTCGGCTACTACGGCCTCTGCTGACTTCTGCCCGGTCACGCCCAGCGTTACCGCGGAGCGCGCTGCCACGAACAGGCGGTAGGGTCCGGTGGTTATCCCACGGCTTTTACCGCGGACCTCAGTCCGGCTCCCGTAACCTGCCTCGGCCGCTCGCCGGACAGATCTCCCCGAATAAGAACATGAACTGTCAGTGCACAACCGCCGCATTTACCCTATCTCCTGTACCCGGCGGGCTTCGTCATCTTGTGCTGACTCGCCCGGAGACTGAGCCTTCTATGCGGTTTCTGTCCGTCGGCTCGCACCTTTGCGCTCGGGCTTCCTTCAGACCAGCCCTCGCGGACTTGCCCTTGCCGTCGGCTAGTAGTTACATTTGTCCAACATTGGGACATTACCGGTACTCCTACAGGGGACTTTCACCCCATAAGTTCATGCCCATGTCGGGCGTACACAA
>JBOIEG010000567.1:0-1326 GCA_050740915.1 Gammaproteobacteria bacterium
CCCCATGTCTCCAGCGGCGTGCGTTCAGCCGGCTGCAACTTGATCGCTACGCTGGTGTTCGGCATGAGCGAGACCATAGCAATCACTGGAAAGTCTGTAAAGTTATTTAAGGGACACTACACTAGCAAGCTGTCGGACTTAGGGGATCGTAGCGAGACGAGTGGTAAATCGAGGACAGCTTTTCGATCATTTGAGGCGAATAGCGCGTTCTATTTAACGAAAATGATCGGAAAAATGGACCGATTTCCCACCGCCGTAGTAGATTCATCCTAAGTCCGACAAGCTCCTCGCTTTCCAAGGATGCGTGTGACCCAGGGGCCCTTGGCCGTGACCGAGACCGGGAGCATGGCGGAGGGCGTGGAGCACATAGGCTTTAGCTCGCTCGACTGCAGAAACCAAGGTAAGTCCCTGCGCTATACCCGCCGCGATAGCGGAAGCCAAGGTACATCCCGTTCCATGTGTGTGACGGGTAGGGATCCGAGGAGCAGCGAAGACATGTTCTTTGCCCTCAGTAAGCAACACATCGCGGACCTGCTCTCCCGCCAAGTGCCCGCCTTTGATCAGCACGGCGCCCGCACCCAAGTCTAAAAGGCTTCTTGCCGCTGTTTTCACCTCTGCGAGATTACTGATCTTCAAGCCCGTCAGATATTCGGCCTCTGGTACGTTAGGGGTCAACACAGTGGCGCGCGGGATAAGACAATGCTTGAGCGCTGCACACCCGTCCACGTCCAACAATCGCTGCCCGCCTTTGGCAGCCATTACCGGATCCACAACCAGAGGAATATCAGGATATCGGTCCGACAGCTCGACACACAGGGCCTCGACGACATTCGCACCGACCAACATACCTGTTTTTAGGCAGTCCGCTCCTATATCGTCTAATACCGCCCGCAGCTGCCGCAGCACGAACCCGGCCGGCACCGTCATGATCTCATAGACCGCCCGGGTATCCTGGGCCGTTAAAGCCGTGATCACCGTGGCCGCATAGCTACCTAGGGCCGTCACCGTCTTTATGTCCGCTTGAATTCCCGCTCCACCACCGGGATCCGATCCGCCGATGAGTAACACGCGTCCGTTCATAGTGTTAAGGCGCGAACGACGGCATCGGGAATCTAGGTGACTGTCGGACTTAGGGAACCGTAGCGAGGCGAGTGGGAAATCGAGGACAGCTTTTCGATCATTTGCGGCGAATAGTGGTGACTCATAGGTTAGGTACTTAAGGCCCACCGAAAACGGGTTCTAAGCCCAGTTGCAGGCGTCCGGTTTGGGTGTCGCGTGCGGGGTGTGCGCGCTGAGCGTTAGCGCCGAGAAACGCGATAGCTTGGT
>JBOIEG010000568.1:0-1189 GCA_050740915.1 Gammaproteobacteria bacterium
CCCGTGCCCAGTGTCATCTGCTTGCTCACTATCGTCCTCGATTGTATTCGGTGCGCCTACCGATCAGATCGTGGACTTTTGCAGAGGTTCCTTAATAAAAACTACTACAGACCGGAGTCAAGAACATCGATCGTGCGCGAGCACCGAACCCATCGCGGAAGCGCGTCTCATCTTTCCGGAATCGCTGTCGCGAAATGAGCAGGCGCTTGGCGCCATGTATCTCAAGGGCCTTGACCCCGGGATGCAGCAAGCGCTGCTCGACGAGCTCGGCGAGAAGATGCTAGTCCAGGCCAAGACAGCGCATCGCGTTCGGAACGCCATCGCACTCTTGGCCTGGATGTGCAACGAGGCTAAAGCCGGCCGACCTCCGCTGACCAGCGCGCATTTGAAGCACCGTGAACGCCGCGATCGCGAGCGGGCTCTGCGAGCGCATATCGAAGCCGAGCAAAAACGTCTCACGGAACTGGCACGAAGCCGGATGACTCAAGACAACCATGAATCGTGCTCCGATGGCGGCTTGGCATCGTAACCGAGGGGCAATGGCCAGAACCGGACCGCGAGCACTGTATCGGTTTAGCACAGTGCACCTGGTTCAGTCTGAACCACGAGCACTGTGTCATCTCAGCACACCGCTCCCGGTTCCTACCGAACCACGGGCGGTGTGCGATGACAGCCACCCATGAATCATCATGCGGTTGTGAACCCAGGCACCGCTGTGCATGATGCCACGGAATCGCTAATGCAGCTCATTCACCGGCGCACATCAGCCATTCGGATCGCCCGCAACCCGGCCGTCGTGATTTGGTATTTGTTGGAGTCGAGGAGTGCTGCGGACGGGTACGCGGTATGTACCAAGCGACACAGCGCCAAGGATCTACACATGAGCGTCTCCGAGATGCGGACGACACTCAACACCCTGCTTCACTGGGGTTGGATCGAGCGACAGCCGGGGGGTCCCACAACCAGGGGTCATTACCGCCTAACAAGCGGCTTCCTCGACGTGGTTCGGCATGAAGATGAGGCTCTGTATGCGGCTATCCACGAGCATCTGCAAATGCCCGTACTCATAGGTTAGGTACTTAAGGCCCACCGAAAACGGGTTCTAAGCCCAGTTGCAGGCGTCCGGTTTGGGTGTCGCGTGCGGGGTGTGCGCGCTGAGCGTTAGCGCCGAGAAACGCGATAGCTTGGT
>JBOIEG010000569.1:0-2090 GCA_050740915.1 Gammaproteobacteria bacterium
CGGGCGCGGGTCAAGATGGAGCAGATCAAGCCCGGATCCACCCTGCCCCGAGGGAAAAAGAAGGCGGCTTAACTGTAAAGTTATTTAAGGGACACTACACTAGTTTCCACATTGCTAGCACTTGGCCCTTCCAGTTGGTCCCCATTGCGTTGGCCACGACATCGAGGCCACCCTCGGCCGCGATCGCCACCCATACCGCCCTGCCGAAGGGATGCAAGGGTACGGACACGTCGCGGACGTTGGCGCCTAACCCGGTGAAACGCTGCACTGAGAGTTTGTGAAAAAACCGTCGCGAGCGAAGGGAGGTCGCGTTCCGCCGGAGCGCAGGAGCCGCAGTGTATATTGAAATACATGAGGATTCCGAGCACCGCCGGAACGCGAGATCCCGAGCGCAGTAGGTTTTTTCACAAACTCTGAGACGCGGACCAAGTCGTTGACCTCGGGGTCGGCGTTCGGCAGTTCGAAACCCTCTGTCATGACGCCGAACCGGAGGCCCTTCGCACCTCGCTCCAACAGCTCGCTGTACCGCTGCGGCTGCAGAGCGGCGGATTGTCGCGGGTCCAAGCCGTCCGGGCCGGCGATCACGTCGAGCAACAGCGCGCAATCGCGCGTCGTGCGCGCCATCGGTCCCGTGTGATCGATCGTAAGCTCTATCGGGACGATGCCGGTGTACGGCACCAGCCCCCAGGTGGGCTTGAGACCCACAATCCCGCATAGAGCTGCCGGAATACGGATGGAACCACCTTGGTCGCCGCCGATGGCCATATCGCAGGCGCGCGAGGCCACCAGCGCCGCACTGCCGCTGGACGAGCCGCCCGCCGATCGGGTCGGATCGTGCGGGTTCAGGACCGGGGCCGGATCCGAGGTGTGGCTGCCAGCCGAAAAGCAAAAGGCCTCGCAGATTGCCTTCCCGACGATCTCGGCACCAGCGTCCAACAGTCGCGTGATGATCGACGCGTCCGTTGCTGGCACGAACCCGTCGAGCAGACGCGAGCCGTTCATCATGGGCACACCGGCGACACAGACGTTGTCCTTGACGGCGACGGTTCGACCCGACAGCAGACCGCGCGACGCACCTTTGATCGACGTCTTCACCGCCCAGGCGTTCAGCGGATTGTCCTTCGGCGTCGGACGCGTCGTTCCGGTGCGTGGGTACCTGGGTGGGAGCGCCGGCTCCGGCGTGCTCTCGAGCGCGGGATATCCGGCCAGAAGCCGACTCATCGTCTCCCGAAAGACCGCAAGATCCGCGTCGGCCAGGGACCAGCCCTCTGCCTGGCTTAGCCTCCGCAAGTCCTCAACGGACGGCAGCGGCACGCCGGCCGACGAAAACGTTGCCTGTTCTCCGAGAAGCGCGTCGCCCGAGACGGTACGGCCCGAGCCGCGCGTTGCCCCGGCGCCAAAAACAGCGGCGAGACAACTGCCGAGAAAACCGCGGCGGTTCATGGAGACCTCCCCTCATTCCTACTGTTTCACCGTTTCCGGACGTCACCTGGGTCCTAACATGTCAGACGATCCATTGACTGATGACCGGTGCGATCAGAGTAGTGCTGCCGACACAACCTCGCCGTCTAACGAAAAAGATCAGCCGACGCTTGGAGCGAAGCGGAAAGCGCTCGGCTGAAGCGCCAGATTAGCTGCCCATCTATTTTCCCTCCCCCGTTACTCACTCAGCAATCGCCAACATGCCTCCCGATTAATGTGCGCCTCGTCTCTACATTCTGTAGCTTGGTACGCTTCGGCTAGGCATGTGAGAGTGGGGTCCACCTGCCTTTTGTTAAGGCAGTCGGCGTGGGTGTAGTCGCATGAAGCTATAGCTACTTTGTAGGCATTCTCGCAACTGAATCTGGCTTGCGGCGCTGTTGTAGTACAGCCGAGAAGTGAAAGCATGGCAAGGGCCACTACTGTTAATGCAATTACTTGCGTTACTTAGTATATCATAGATTTCATAGCCGTCTCGTTTGCAGCCTCCGCGGTAGGGACGCCGGTTACCCGGCGCCCCCCGCACAGACCCGGACGTGCAGTATTCCCGCATCCGGTTCCTCGGTTGCACTCGCTTCCGCGCAGGCTGAAACCGTCACCGGTCCTCCACC
>JBOIEG010000570.1:0-2170 GCA_050740915.1 Gammaproteobacteria bacterium
ACCAAGCTATCGCGTTTCTCGGCGCTAACGCTCAGCGCGCACACCCCGCACGCGACACCCAAACCGGACGCCTGCAACTGGGCTTAGAACCCGTTTTCGGTGGGCCTTAAGTACCTAACCTATGAAGTCGGGTTAGTATCGATCTGCGCGCTTCTCTGCTCAACCTCTTTCCGGACACCTTTTTCCGGCAACGGGCAAAATCCACCGGCGCGGTGAAGCGCATGGGTAACATCGATCCAGTACACCTGTTCTGGACGTGCTGGTACTGGGCTTTGGTGTCGAGCGCGAACATAGCCTCGCCGCTCTACGTCGCCACTACGTCCATCGACGCTTATGCCGCCGGGAGATGGGTATGGCCGCTTAAAACTAAAACTTCTCGACCCAAGGCCGTAGATCGAGCTCAAGTGTCCAGGCACTGCGCTGTTGCCGGTGTATCGCCAGGTAGGCATCGACTATCGCATCCGGTTCAAGCAGGGAATCGGCACCCCGTTCGGCGAGCAAATGCGGGCCGCGCTGAGAGCGGATCTGACCATCGATGATCACATGCGCGACATGAATCCCTTGGGGACCCAGCTCGCGCGCCATGCTTTGGGCGAGGGCGCGCAGGGCGAATTTGGGGGCAGCCAGGTTCACGAAACCGGCGCTGCCCCGCAGGGAGGCGGTTGCGCCGGTAAAAAGGATCGTGCCCTGCCCGTGCTTGAGCATCGCCCGCGCGGCGGCTCTTCCCACCAGGAACCCAGCGAAACAGCCGAGCCGCCAGCAGCGTTCGAAATCCGCCGGGTCGGTATCCACGACGTCACGGCGTTCAAAGGCACCCGCATTGAATACCGTGACCCGCAACGCTCCATGGTCGGATTGAATGTTCTGGAACAGTCGTTCCACTTGCTCGGGCACGCTTGCATCGCAGTCGTATAAGATCACCAGGTTATCGCCGCCTCGCAGGCTGGTCAAGCTTGAAGCCCGCCGTGCGACCGCGACCGTGGTAAATCCTTCTTCGGCGAAACGCTTCACGAGCGCCGCCCCCAGCCCCGGGCCGACACCCACCACAACAGCCACTTCGTTTTTCATCGCTTTCTCCTTCTGTTGAGCGAGATCGCTAAGCCAGTATTCTCCGCCCTTACTCGATGAGTTCGTCGTCCGCTTGCTTGGGTGGCACCGGCTCCGGCACCGCCATCCCGCGCCGAACCGCGGGCCGCGCTTCCAGCAGATCGAGCCAACGTTTAAGGTGTGGCAGCCCATCGATGCTCACACCGGCCCAGGCATGTCCCGATACCCATGGGTAATGGGCGATGTCGGCGATGGAGTAATCGTCGGCCAGGTACTCGGACGTCTTCAAGCGCTTATCAAGCACCTCATACAAGCGCCGTGTCTCACGCTGATAGCGCCATACGGCGTAGTCAATGCGCTCGGGTGCGTAGCGATAGAAGACATTGGCCTGCCCCTGCATGGGACCCACGCCACCCATTTGGAACATGAGCCACTGGATGACGGTGGAGCGACCCTTACCATCCATGGGCAGCAGTTGTCCCGTCTTCTCAGCGAGGTAGACGAGAATGGCGCCGGATTCGAACACAGCGAAATCCCGCTCATCGCGATCGACGATAGCCGGAATGCGACCATTGGGATTGATTCTCAGATACCAATCCTGTTTCTGCTCTTTTTGATCCAATCGGAGTCGTTTGACCTCGTAGCCAAGCCCCAGCTCCTCTAGCATGATGGACACCTTGCGGCCATTGGGTGTTGCTGCGGTGTAGAGAACGATCACTTTCGTGTCACTTCGTATGCTTTTCACAGGTTAGATTAGACGCGATCTGCAAACAGCGGAGGAGCAGGTAGCCTCGGATGATTTCCTAGCAGCCTGTCGGACTTAGGGAACCGTGCGAGGCGCGTGGGAAATCGAGGACAGATTTTCGATCATTTCAGGCGAATATTGGTGACTATTTAACGAAAATGATCGGAAAGATGGACCGATTTCCCACCGCCGCAGTAGGTTCTTAAGTCCGACAGGCTGCTAGGCCTTACCGGGGATCGCGGGCGTGTCAACTAGTGTAGTGTCCCTTAAATAACTTTACAGTTAAGCCGCCTTCTTTTTCCCTCGGGGCAGGGTGGATCCGAGCTTGATCTGCTCCATCTTGACCCGCGCCCGCTCGATCTTCTTGATGATGTCCTC
>JBOIEG010000571.1:0-3969 GCA_050740915.1 Gammaproteobacteria bacterium
ACCAAGCTATCGCGTTTCTCGGCGCTAACGCTCAGCGCGCACACCCCGCACGCGACACCCAAACCGGACGCCTGCAACTGGGCTTAGAACCCGTTTTCGGTGGGCCTTAAGTACCTAACCTATGAACTAATGCTATACGTTTTCGTAAGGTGCAGTGCGTGCTTAGGTACGATGCCGATATGCTGATGTATTGCTAAGGGCGCGACATGCGCTGCGTATGAAGAAAACAGGCGCCAAGCTGAGATGTTGTTGGCTCGTTCCGGGTCAAACGCTGTACGCTCGATGGAATATCAATGACCAGTTCCGCTGAAGTAGGGGGAGAATCGAGGTTTTTTTCTTCAACCATCATAACCGATTCGTTAAGGCCCCACCTTTGGAAGCGTCATATTCGCCTTTGCCAAGAGGATGTACCGTCAAGTAATGTCCGTATGATTTCCTACGCGTCGACCCCCTTTACACGGGCACCAAGGAGAACATCGCGGATATGCTCTCCAACTGGCGCTTCGAGTTTGTGCGGCCACAACATCACGTTTCCCTTCTATGTCGAGATGGACGAGATCTGTCATCTCGCGTGCCCCGCTTCGCCGATCCACTGCCAGTTCGATCCGATGCATGCGACCAACACCGCGGTTCACGGGCTTGATCAACATGCAACGATCGACCATTTCTGCGCTCGCCTCGGGGTAGGGTACTGAGGGTGGCCAAGCTGCTCGTCACCGGAGGTGCAGGTTATGTAGGCTCGCATACGGTGCACCACCTGATTGCGTCCGGCACCTCCGCCTCCAACATCGTCGTTCTTGATAATCTTGAGCGTGGTTACGCCAAGTTTGTGCCGCTGGGTGTTGAGCTTGTTCGCGGAGATCTGAGGAACGAAGAGGACGTGAGCGCCGTTTTTCGTCAGCACGAGATTGAATCAGTGCTTCACTTCGCCGCCTATGCCTATGTGGGTGAATCGATGCAAGAGCCCGAGAAGTACCTCCGTAACAACGTTATAGGTGGGCTGAACCTGCTGCAGGCTGTGAGGCGGACTGGATGTCGGCAGTTTGTATTTTCCTCAACCTGCGCGGTGTACGGCCCTCCTCGCCAACTCCCTATCACCGAAGATTTCTTAACTGTCCCTGATAACCCCTATGGCGAAAGCAAGCGGTGCTTTGAAGACATGCTTCGATGGTACGCCCAACTCTGTGGTGTTCGCTCGATCTGCTTACGCTATTTCAATGCGGCAGGCGCAGGCTATGGCATCGGAGAATGGCACGAACCGGAAACGCACTTGATCCCGCTTGTACTGCAGGCGGCACTGGGGCAGCGCCCTGACATAACCATCAATGGCGACGACTACCCGACGCGAGATGGGACTTGCGTCAGAGACTACGTGCATGTTGCCGACTTAGCCGATGCACACGTCAAGGCATTACGGGTCCTGGAACGAGGTGCAATGTCGCATGCACGACTTAATCTCGGCACTGGACGGGGCTCCAGCGTGCGGGAGGTTCTCAAGATCGCGGAGGACGTCTCGGGCCGAAAGATCCCAGTTGCATTGGGACCACGCAGGGCGGGTGATCCGGCGGAACTTTATGCTAGCGCCAATCGGGCGCGTGAAGTGCTCGACTGGTTGCCGCGTAGGAGCCTCGACGAAATCATCGCGGATGCCTGGCAGTGGCACTGTAATGCGAGCCGCCTCGGTGGCGTACAGGCGGTCGCTGGCTAGATTGTCTTTGAGGAAGCCCTTTAGATTGAGCGACGTCGATGATTGACTTATCCGCGCTTTTTTCCGTATTCGAGAGCGAAAAATACGCCTCGGCTAACCCGGACGTGTGAAGTCTTACTTGGCATGCCAAGCGGCGATCTCATCCAGGTACGAAGAGACTGGAACGGCCCGCGGCCGCCAGTGAGCGTGGTGATCTTGACCCTCAACGAGGAGTCAAACATGGCGGACTGCCTGGACTCGTGCGCGTGGTGCGACGACGTGCACGCGCTGGACTCGGGGAGCAAGGACGGAACGATCGCGGTCAGCCGCGGGCGCGGAGCGAAGACGCACTCCAATAGTTTCGAGAGCTTCGGCAACCAGCGGAATTGGGCGATCGACAACATCCCACTGGAGCACGACTGGGTGTTCCATCTGGATGCCGACGAGCGGTTCACGCCGGGGATCGTCCGGGAGATGGACGCGCTCCTGAAGACGAATCCGACGCAGGCGGGCTTCCATGTGCCGAGCAAGCTCATCTTCATGGACCGGTGGCTCAAGCGCACGGGCGGGTACCCCACGTACCAGGTGCGCCTGTTCCATGCGGCGCGCATGCGCTTCCAGGACTATGGGCACGGGCAGCGCGAGGACACGGAGAACGTGGGCAAGCTCCGCGAACCGTACCTGCACTACAACTTCTCGCATGGGCTGGACGAATGGTTCGAGAAGCACAACCGGTACAGCGCGCAGGAGGCTGCGCGGGGGCTGGAGGAGGTGGGGCGGATGCCCCCCCTCTCGCACCTGTTCGGGAGCGACGCGGTGTGGCGGCGGCGGTGGCTCAAGGCATTCTCATACCGGCTGCCCTTGCGGGGGCCGCTGATGACCTTCTTCACGATGTTCGTACGGCTAGGCTTCCTCGACGGCGCGCCGGGGTGGCACTACGTTCGGATGCGGTCGATCTACCAGTCGATGATCGACGTCAAGATGGCGGCGCTGCGGCAGCGAGGGGCGGGCGAAGCGTTGAACGGCAAGGGCTCGAAGGCAGGGTAAGCTCTGACCACACCTTCTGTCTTCGATTCCTTCGTGATCATCGCGTTTAGGGACACGCCGGGAGGCGCGGATGAGCGTCGAGCGGGATCGATTCGCGCACCCCATTATCGCATTCATGGATTAGAGAGAATTGTGTGTTTCGCCACAAGACAGGAGGTTAGACCATGCAACGCTCAATCCTGGCGTCAAGTGGTGTTTTTACCGCGTTTCGGACTCGGGCGATCGGGAGACCTCGCGAACGGCGGCGGTTCAACTTGTCGTGACAGCTTTATTGACGATCCTGGCAACCCCGGAGACTTTTAGTTCCGCATGAGACCGTGGTTCAATGACGTTGGGCGGGTCCAGGGATGATTCGACCGATATTCCTCTTTTCCCTTCCACGGTCCGGTTCGACGCTCCTCCAGCGGATCGTTGCGGCACACTCCCTCGTGCACACCGCCAGCGAACCGTGGTTGCTGCTGCCGCACTTCTACGCCCAACGTCGGCGCGGCACGATTGCCGAGTACAGCCACACCGCCGCCGTATTCAACATTCGGAAGTTCTGCGACCAACTGCCGAACGGGATCGACGACTACCGTGATGCCTTACGAACGTTCATCCTCGACCTTTACTCACGTTGCTGTCCGCCGGGCAAGACGCACTTTCTGGATAAAAATCCACGTTATGCACTGATCGTGGACGACCTCTTAGCCACGTTCCCCGAGGGTCGCTTTATTTTCCTGTGGCGGAACCCATTGGCTGTGATTGGCTCCAACTTCGAAATGTTCGGCCACTGGCCCAGGAGCATATACACGAACCATGTTGATCTGCGTGGGGGGCTGGACCGGCTCATCAATGCATCACGCGCTCACGAATCGAGAGTTTTTGTAATGCGGTACGAGGATCTACTTGCTGATCTTGAGGCATGCTGGGAAAGCTAACTAATTATCTTGGGTTACCCTACGAGCCCGAGCCGCCAGAGACTTTTGCCGCGGTCAGGTTGACCGGGCCGTCGGGCGACAAGACGGGTGTAAAGCGTTACCGCCAGCTCAGAGGTTGTGAATTTTCGATATTCGCGGCGATAAGCCGCCGAGAGGGGATACCGGCGCCGGTGAGACAAGCGCGGATGAAATGTCGCCTAGCCCTCGCAAAACCCGCCAATTCGCCCCAAACGACGAGTCTCGGGGACTTTGTGCCCCGTTATCCGGTCATTGCCGCCACTTCAGGCGCACCTGTCCCTAGCCCGAGCAACTCGG
>JBOIEG010000572.1:0-4265 GCA_050740915.1 Gammaproteobacteria bacterium
GCTTGAAGACGATGACGAGAGTAAGAGTCGTGCCCTCGGGCAGCTGATCGAAGAGCGCGAAGGCCTGTTGGCCGAAGCTCTTCTCGGCGGTGTAGTGCCCCGGCTCGGGGGCGCGGCGCAAGCCCTGAACGGTGACACAGGTATGCGGCAGCCCATCAAACCACCACACCCCGTGCTTCACATCCGACCTCGGAGGCGTCAGGAGCAGGCACTCCGCCAAATCCGCCCCGAAGGGCAGATCCTCATCGCCCGGGTAGGGCATGCGCTCCAGGAGCCGCTCCGGATCACCCTCCCCCACGACGGGCTTGGGATTAAACCAAGGCAGCATCCACTCGTAGAACATCCGCCCGTCACCGCGGCGCACTCCGACTCCGGCCCCGGTCAAGGCGGTGGTCAACCGTACCGAGACATCGTTGAGCTCGGCCAAGGCCAGGGATCCCGGCCGGGCGCGGCGGTAGAGGCAAGCCCGCACCCGGCGCTTGCGCCCCCGCCAGCGCCCTCCGCCGGTGATGCGATCCTCGAAGAGCCCTTCGGGAGCCGTCACCCGCGTGAGGTGCGTCTCTAAGGTCTGAAGGTAATGCTTACTGAAAGGGGTAGCCGCCAAACGGGGATCGATTTGGGCGCGCAACTCGCGCAGGAACCCCCGGAAGCTTGGCTCATCCTGGACAAAGAGCTGTAGCACCCAGGGATCAGGGTCTTCCTCGGGGATGGCCTCGGTCACGAGATCTTGAAGCTGTCCCGCGAGCGCGGCGAGGTACGCAGCGCTTTGTCCGTTGGTCGCCACCGGCTGGAGCTCGAAGAGGGCGCCGACGCTGCGCCCATCGGCCAGCGCGAAGGCCCGATGGGCGGGCAGATATTCCGCCCAGGGAAGCAGATCGGTGAAGGACTCCGGCGCCTCATAGAGCCTTCGGATCCGTGATCGGGTGACCGGGCGCCGAGCCCCGTGCCCCAGGATTTGGGCGGCCGTGCTCATGGCGCCTCCCCGGGCAGCGCGTATTCCACCCGCTCATAGAGCGGGAAAGCAGTAGCATAGCCCGGCACCGGTGCCCCGTCCTCGCCCAGATGGGGATACACGTACAGCACCAGCTGTGGATTGGGGAGCGCCGGGAAGAGCGCCTCGATCTCGTTGTGGGCCTCGCGGGTGTAGCCGGCCAATTGCGGATGGGCGCCTTTCGGGAGCTCTGAGCCGCCCGCCGTCTCCTTAAGCGCTGCGCTACCCTCGTCCTGAAGCCGAACCCGCGCTCCTTCAAGGCCACGGGTACGAAGGTTCGCGAAGTGCTGGTCGTAGATCTCGTGCATGGGCTTCATGTCCTTGGGGAACACGTCCTCCTTGGTGGTGGCGCAGCCCGAGAGCAGCAGGCTAATCAAGCTGGCTGCGGCGATAGGGATCGATGTTGTTTGCATGGCGTACTTTCCTCCCGATGGGGTCGTAGTCGATGCTGAGCTCCCGCTGGATGAGCAGGGAAACGGTGCTGCCGGGTACGGTGAAGATGGCATCGAAGGAGTCGGCGTAGCGATCATCGAGCCAGTCCTCGATGTCCTGGGCGCTCTCACGCACGGTCCTTCCCACGATGAACTTTCCCACATCCCCGGTCACGGTCGACGTGCCTGTACCCGTCAGGCCGGAGATCGTATTCGTGCCCTGGGCGGCGGCCGCGGCATCCCCGGCGGCGCCGACCGCAGAGACCAGCACCCGCTGGGAAAGGTACGAGGCCGCATCGGTGATCCGCCGGCCGGAGACACAGGGCACCCCGAAGGGATCGGCAAGCTCGCCCAAGGGCTCTTGCTCGCTGCCGCGCACGGTGCGGATGGTGCCGTTCTTGAAGATAAAGGTCGCCGAGATGAGCCGCCCGCGCACGCAGGAGAGATTCCAATCCCCGAGCGCGGTGCCGCGGAAGATGACACCGGCCACCTCGGGGAGCTCCAGCCCATTGGCCGCCAGGTTATCGGGGCCGACCAGCACGTAGAAGGGGAAGGGATCTTGGATCCGCCCGCGGATGGGGATCCGCCCCACCAGGGCGGTAAAGGCGGTCGAGCCGGTGAGGGCCGAGTTCTCGGGCACCGTGTACACCGGTTTGAGCGGGGGCTTCTCCTTCTTCGGGTCGGGCTTTGCTTCGCCGCCGGGTTTTTCTGCACGCGCTTGGCTCGCCGCGAGCGCCATGGGCAGACCCACGGGCTCGATCCAGACCACGGCTTCGGGGTTGGCGCTGAGGCCTACCCCGCGCAGCGACGGCATGGGAGTCTTTGCTTGTAACGAGCGTAGCCCACCCGAGAGATCCTCGATGCGGCGCGAGAGCCCGTGCAGCGTGGATTCCGAGCGCTGCTGGGCGCCTTCGCGCACCGTGACCTGGTTTTGGACCTGGTTCACCTTGCGCTCGAGGCTCTGGTTTTGCTCCAGGAGCCTGCGGTTCTCATCGCTCATCGCGGTGAACTTATGGGTCATGTCCGCTACCCCGGCGCGTAGCGTTCGAATCGTATCCGCCGGGGTGTCGGCATCGGCGGGCGGTGCCTCGGGCGCCTTCCGCATCTGCGCTTGGCGGGTCTTCGGCTCATCGCCCCTGCACCCTTTGAACCCCACCACCACCGCCATCAACACGAGAACGCCGGCTAGGATGTAGGGCACGGGATTAGCGCGCGTTTCCATCAGCGGGAGCTCACGACACCCAAGGCGTCTGCGAAGGGCCGGGCGGAGATGAGATAGACCGCAGTCGTGTCGGCTTCGTGTCCTGCGGGGAAGAGCCGTGCGTGCTGGAAGGTCGCGGCCAGCCATTCGCCTCGGAGTGCAGTACGCGGATCGAGGATGACGGCTCTGTGCGTGCGATTGCGAAGCCGCACGGCCGTGATGGTGAGACCCGTTTCATCCGCCCACGACGCCAAGGGGGTAGCCTCCACCTCGCCGAGCACCGCCCCGGTGCGGATCAACGCCACCGTCCCTCGGTCGGGGAGCGGCACTTGGTATACCCCCTCGAGCGCGCGCAGCAGCCGCTCGGGGGCATAGAGCTGCTGGGCGGCGAAGCGGGTGAGCGCTACATAGCCGTATTGCTTGGGCAGCGGTGCGACTTCGGCATCCAAAGAGCCCTCCAGCGACACGCTCGCATCACGCGTGTTCTCGTGCGGGGCGACGATCTCCACCGGCGTCGTGCTCGCACCCTGCTCCGCGCGCAGCTGGAAGGAAAACGTGCGGCCTGGGTTTTCTGCCTCCTGCACCAGCACCAAGGTGGGCTCAAAGGCGGCAAGCGCCCGGAAGTACACCGCCCCATCGGCCGAAGTGACCTGCAAGCGCTCGCCGAGCTTTCCGGGCGGCCCGACCCGCACCTCGGAGGGAAACCGCACCACCCGGTCGATCCCGACCGGAAGCGCCAGCGGGATCGGGGTGCCGCTCCAACGCAGATGTTCGATCGGCGCGGGGGTGGCCATTCCGGCGGTGCTGGCTGGTGGTCCATCCAGGCCGAGGCCCGCAGGCAGCTCGAGGGTCTCGTTGGCAAGCGCAAGGTTGCCGAGAACGAGAAGCCCGAGCACCAAAGCGAGCGCCTTAAGAGCGGGCACGCTCCGGCTCCTTGGACCTCGAGGGCAGGCGGCGGCTAAACGCCTGTTTTGCGTCCTCCTCGGAAAGGCGCACCGGTGCCTTACTCCCGTAGCCATCGATGGCCAGGCCCCAAGGGTTGTGCTCGGGATCGACGTCCTGCAGGACCACTTCCAAGGGATAACGCACCCGGGTCTGCTTCACCGGCATGCCCTTGACGCTCTCGTCGATGGCGAAATCGATCCACACCCGCCAGCGCCCGGCTCCCAAGGGCTCCACGCGCTGGGCCTCAAACCCTTGCCCCGGCAGCGGTGCGAGCTGGCGGATGCGGCCCTGGAGCTCGCCCCGTCTTCCCCGCCATTCCAGATCGGCCTCGAGCTCGGCGCGGTACTTCGGCGTCAGGAAGGTCTGCAGGCGATAGATGTTGCTCCCGTAGTCCGTGTAGCCGTCCTGCATCCAGAGGTTAAGCTGCTGGAAGATATACCCTGCGAACATGTAGACGTTAGGCAGGGGCACCTCGCCCCAAGCGAGCGTCGCCCCGAAGCGCAGCTCCGGGGGGATGTGCACGGGTGGAAGCGCTTGGCGGGCTCGGTGCAATCCGTAGACCGCCACGCTCAAGAGCAGGACCAGAAAGACGACGAGTCGCCAGAGCCTGCGGTTTTGCGCCTGCACGTTATCGATGAGTGCGCGGTAGCGCCCCTCCCCGATCGCCAGGGGGCGATCGGCGGTTAGCCGCATCCAG
>JBOIEG010000573.1:0-11271 GCA_050740915.1 Gammaproteobacteria bacterium
ACCAAGCTATCGCGTTTCTCGGCGCTAACGCTCAGCGCGCACACCCCGCACGCGACACCCAAACCGGACGCCTGCAACTGGGCTTAGAACCCGTTTTCGGTGGGCCTTAAGTACCTAACCTATGAACAACGCTTAATAGCGCGAGCCTGCATGACATGTAGGCCGATGGCATCCGTCAGCGTCAAGTCTTGGTCCGAAAACTTGCGCAGCAACGCCGCGGCTGCGCTTTGCTCCCCTGCACCCACGGTAACGACCTCAAGCGGGCGCATCGCCTCCACCATGGCGATAAATTGCAGTGCCCGGGTTCGGCCGAAACGCTTCAGGAACCATCCATGACCCTCCGCTATCACCAAGGCGGTGGTGAGAAGCTTGGGAGGCTCTGCGAACAGCCGGCGGAACAGCGAATGATAGCTATCGGAACGATCCGCGAAGGCGATCAACGCGGAGGTGTCGACGTAGACTTCAGTCCTTTTGACCATAGACGATGTCGTCGATGCGTTGGCTTGCTAGGGGGTCCGCCGATTCGATGAATCCCGCATAACGCATCCACGGTTGCGATGGGTTGATAGGCAATTGATTCCTCAATGCGCGACGAAGCAGCTCTGCTAAGGAAATGCCCAGCCGCCGCGCTTCGCGTTTGGCGGCATCGTACTCGTCTTTGTTGAGACTGATTTGAGTGCGAATCATAATGATAACATCCTATTTGTTATGTTATCATAGTCACGGTCAGCGAACGAAGAGATCCGTCGAAGAGCAACCGGAGCAGTCGCTCCGACTAAGCGGTGCGATAGGATCGTTCCGACTATCGGCGCCTCGTTACGCTACGTGGTAGATACCGGAGTCGATTGAGCGAATCGCGTCAGGGTCTCCAGATCGGCCGCCTCGGGGTCGATCTTCAAATAGACCACCCGCTCACTGACAATCACCACGGCTTCGGTAACACCCGGCAGAGCCGAGAGACGAGCCCGCAGCTCGCCCGCTTCGGCCTCGTTGAGGGGGCCTAAACGGATCATGTGGCTGCGCACGTAGCGCGGTATGGTCATGGTGATAGCCAACGCGAGCCAAATCAGCACCAGCACCGTGCACAGCAAGAACACGCTGTCCAAACCCCAATGGGCATGACACCAGCCCCCCAGCGCCCCTCCCACGAATGCACCGACAAACTGGCAGGCGGAGAAGATCCCCAGCGCCGTGCCCTTGCGATCGGCGGGCGCCACACGGGAGATCAGGGCCGGAAGGCTCGCCTCAAGGAAATTAAAGGCGCCGAAGAAACCGACTAAAAGCAAGGCGAACGCTAGCCATCCGGCTGGACCCAAATACATACCCAACTCTGAACACCCTAACAAGGCCACGGCGGCGATAAAGGCTGGCTTGAGGCGCCGCGGCTGTCCCGCCAACGCGATCAGGGGCCACATCAAGATCACCGAACTGAGGAATACAGGCAGGTAAACCTGCCAGTGCTGGCCGCTTGCTAAGCCGATGTGGTCACGCAAATATAGGGGCACGGCAATAAAGGTCGCGGTCAGGAGTGCGTGCAATAACAATATCCCGGCATTGAGGCGCAGCAGGCGCGGCTCTCTTAACAAGGCCGGGATCTGGCTGAGCTGGGATTGGCATTCACGGTGAAAATGCGCCTCTCCGCCACTCGGCACACCCCAGCGCAAGAGGGCGAGGGCCAGAACCGAAAGCAGCGCCGCAAGCAAAAAAAGCCCCTTCAAGCCCCCCCATTGACCGATCACAGGACCGGCGATGAACGCCGCGATGAACGCGGCGCCTATGCTTACGCCGATCATGGTCATGACCTTGGTGCGCTGCTCTTCACGCGTAAGATCAGCGGCCAGGGCCATCACCGTGGCGGCAATGGCGCCCGTGCCTTGCAATATCCGCCCGCAGATGACTCCCAAGATGCCATCGGACAAAGCCGCCAGCACGCTGCCGGCAGCGAATATAAGCAAGCCCATGACGATCACCGGCCGGCGCCCCAGGCGGTCGGAGAGCATGCCGAAGGGGATCTGGAAAACCGCCTGCGTCAATCCGTAGGCGCCAAGCGCGAGCCCGACCAGCTGCGGGGTGGCCCCCGAAAGCGCTTGGGCTTGCAAGGAGAAAACCGGCAAGACGATGAACAGTCCGAACATGCGCAGGAAATAGATCGCGGCCAAGGCCGCACCAGCGCGCCGCTCTGTGCCTGTCATCCGCTCTTGGGTTAAGGGCATGGCCTACTTTGCCTCAGAGGTGCGAAAGCGCTTATAGTAGCGTTTTTAGGCGCTCCACGCCTTCCGACAGTAGGGACAGAAGCTCAGCCATGGGCAGAATCTGCATCCGCGGCGCGCGCACCCATAACCTGCAAAACATCGATCTGGATCTGCCTCGCGATCGCTTGATCGTGATCACGGGGCTCTCCGGCTCCGGAAAATCGTCACTCGCCTTCGACACCATCTACGCAGAAGGGCAACGCCGCTACGTGGAATCGCTGTCCGCTTACGCTCGGCAGTTCCTTTCGATAATGGAAAAACCTGATGTGGACCACATCGAAGGCCTGTCTCCAGCCATCGCCATCGAGCAAAAATCGACCTCACATAATCCACGCTCGACGGTAGGAACCATCACCGAAATCTACGACCACCTGCGCTTGCTTTATGCTCGCGTGGGCGAGCCGCGCTGCCCCCAGCACGGGGGGGTGCTGGAGGCGCAGACCGTAAGCCAAATGGTCGATCACGTGCTGGCTCTGCCCCAAGGCGCACGCCTGATGCTGCTCGCACCTCTGGTGCAAGGTCGTAAGGGTGAGCACGCCCAGGTCTTTGAGGCATTGCGCCGCCAGGGTTTCTTGCGGGTGCGTGTGAACGGCCAACTCTTTGAGCTAGACCAGGCGCCCACACTTGATCTGCGTAAGAAACACGATATCGAGGTGGTCGTCGACCGTTTTAAGGTCCGCCCCGATCTCGGCCTGCGCTTGGCGGAATCGTTCGAGACTGCGCTCGAGCTCGGCGATGGTCTGGCCAAGGTGATGTGGACGGACGAAGCGGCCCAAGCACCCACGGTGTTCTCGGCCCGTTTTGCCTGCCCACACTGCGGCTATTCGCTGACCGAGCTGGAACCGCGCCTGTTCTCGTTCAACAACCCCGCAGGCGCCTGCGCCGAGTGCAGTGGCTTGGGAGTCGTCCAATTCTTCGATCCCCACTGCATCGTGCAGCATCCGGAGTTGAGTCTGTCGGGGGGCGCTATCCGAGGCTGGGATCGGCGCAACAGCTATTACTTGCAACTCATCCGCGGCTTGGCGGCGCACTACGGTTTTGATCTCGACACGCCGTTCAAAGAGCTTCCCGAAGCGGTCCGCGATGCCGTTCTTTACGGCAGCGGCGACACCGAGATCGCCTTCAGTTACCCGGACTCGCGAGGCAAGCTCAGAGCGCGGCGTCACCCCTTCGAAGGCGTGATCCCCAACCTCACCCGGCGCCATCGCGAAACCGACTCCGGCATCGTGCGCGACGAACTGTCGCGCTACCTGTCCTCCAAACCCTGCCCCCAATGCCAGGGAACACGCTTAAGCGTGCCAGCACGCAATGTCTTCGTCGCCGGCCGCCGCCTGCCCGAAATCATTAACCTGTCCGTAGCAGAAGCACGGGAGTTTTTTCAAACGCTGGCACTCTCAGGACGGCGGGCCCAAATCGCGGCCAAGATCCAAAAAGAGATCCTGCAGCGATTGCAGTTCTTAGTCGACGTGGGTGTGGATTATCTGACTTTGGCGCGAGCCGCCGATACCCTTTCAGGTGGCGAGGCTCAGCGCATTCGCCTCGCGAGCCAAATCGGGGCGGGACTGGTCGGCGTCATGTACATCTTGGACGAGCCGTCCATCGGCCTGCACCAGCGCGATAACCAGCGGCTGCTGCACACGCTGGTGCATCTTCGTGACATGGGCAATACGGTCATCGTGGTCGAGCACGACGAGGAGGCGATCCGGGCCGCCGATCACGTGGTTGACATGGGACCGGGTGCTGGGGTTCATGGCGGGCAGATCATCGCTCAGGGGCCGCCTGGGGCGATCGAAAACCACCCCTCTTCACTGACCGGTCGGTATCTATCCGGGCAAAGACGGATCCCCGTGCCTTTGATTCGTACGCCCTGCGATCCGCGGCACGTGCTGCAGATCCGCGGCGCCAGCGGCAATAACTTGAAACAGGTGGACATCGAGTTTCCCTTAGGTCTGTTTATCTGTGTTACAGGGGTATCCGGTTCGGGCAAGTCGACCCTGGTCAATGATACCTTATACCCACTAGCGGCGCGTAAGCTTAATCGGGCTAACCTGGAGCCGGCGCCGTTTAAGGCCATCGATGGCCTGACGCACTTGGATAAAGTCGTCGCCATCGACCAGAGCCCCATAGGGCGCACGCCGCGTTCCAATCCCGCGACCTACACCGCCCTGTTCACCCCGATCCGCGAGCTGTTCGCTGCCACCCAGGAGGCGCGCTCGCGCGGCTACAAACCCGGCCGCTTCAGCTTTAACGTCAAAGGCGGGCGGTGCGAGGCCTGCCAGGGCGATGGCGTGATCCGGGTGCAGATGCACTTTCTGCCCGATGTGTATGTGGCCTGCGATGTTTGTAAAGGCAAGCGCTACAACCGCGAGACCCTGGAGGTGCGCTACAAGGGCAAGAACATCAGCGAGGTGCTGGACATGACCGTGGAGGAGGCGAGTCGTTTTTTCAGTCCGGTGCCGGTGTTGGCGGCGAAACTGCGAACCTTGGTCGATGTGGGGTTGTCGTACATCAAGCTCGGTCAGAACGCGACCACGCTATCGGGCGGGGAAGCGCAACGGGTTAAGCTGGCGCGGGAGCTCTCCAAGCGCGATACGGGCAAGACGCTGTACCTGCTGGATGAACCCACAACCGGCTTGCATTTCTTCGACATCGAACAGTTGTTGCGGGTGTTGCATCGCCTGCGCGATCACGGTAACACCATCGTGGTCATCGAGCACAATCTGGATGTGATCAAGACCGCCGACTGGGTGATCGATCTCGGGCCGGAAGGAGGCGACCAGGGCGGTGAAGTGGTCGCAATCGGCACGCCGGAGGCCATAGCCCAAGTACCCGCCTCGCACACAGGCCGGTTTTTAACCTGCTTGTTCAAGGTGCCGGCTCCCGAGGCCGACAGAAGGGAAACCGCTTAACCTAAGCAAGCGTGCAGTTCGAGACCATCCATCCGCTTCTCGACGACAACGGGCGCGTCGGCCGCATGTATGCATCTTAAGGGTACTTCGATTAATTCGAGGTGTCCGGCGGTGCCGCGCGATGCTTGCACTAGATTACAAGTTTCCAGCGCGCAACACCGCGCCATGAGCTATAACAACGCCATGTTAAGAAATAGCGTGCTCATCGTTGACGATGCCCGTGAGACGCCCGGCGGTGGAATCGAGGCAGATCTGATGCGGCCGCGTGGCTCATGTTGCGCGCCTGTGGTCCATGGGAAAGAACGATCATGAAATCCGGGATCCGCTGTCCCCCGCGCATTGTCATCCCAGTGCTATGGCCCGTTTTTTTAGGGGAAGTCGCTCCGGCGACGGCGGCAAACCTGTTCCACGATCCATTCGCCACCGAGGCCATGACCGCACCCGCGCCTCAATTTCCGTGGCGTTCCAGCGAGCCGCCTCTGCGGGTGCCTGAGCCTCAGCCGCTCATTCCAGCGCAGATCTCGGGCCCTCTGTCTCTGACTCAGCTCACCGATCTCGCCTTAATGAATAATCCCGCGACCCACGAGGCGTGGGCGGTGGCGCGCGCCCAAGCGGCGGAGCTCGGCATCGCAAGCTCGCTGTTCTGGCCGCAACTCAACGGGTTCGTCAATCTCACGCATAGCAAGTCGATCTCCAGCGGCGGCGCGTCCGTTCCGACACAGACTCGCTACGGCCCTTCGCTGAGCCTCGCCTATGTCCTATTCGACTTCGGCGTCCGCGCCGGGGAGCTGGAGGCGGCGCGCTACCGGTTGCTCGCGGCCAATCTGCTGCAGAACCGTGTTTTGCAGGATGTGGTGCTGCTGGTCGAACAGACCTACTATCAGGTGCTGGGCGGGGAACGGCTCGTTTCAGCCAATGAGGAAGCGTTGAAAAGCGCCGGCGTGAGCCTCAAAGCGGCAAGCATCCGGCGCCAAGCGGGACTAGCCACCATTGGCGATGTCTACCGGGCCGAGACCGCCGTGGGTCAAGCCCGTCTGACCCTGCACCGCAACGAGGGCGAGCTTGCCAAGGCCGGGGGGCAGCTCGCGGTGGCGGTAGGGATCCCGGTAGACACGCGGCTTGAGCTTAACCCCTGGCCAAGCGAGCCGCCGATTACCGAAGTGCTCGAATCGATTGACCTGATTCTCCAGCAAGCTAAGGCGATGAGGCCGGATCTCATCGCCGCAGAAGCCGAGGTACGCGCCGCTCGCGCAGCGGTGCAGGTGGCGAGAGCCGCGGGCCGACCGAGACTTGAGCTTGCGATCAACGAGGCCCGAACGTTTTTTACCGATGAGCGGCCGGATTCCGATAGTTACAGCATCAACCTCAACCTCAGGATCCCTCTCTTCACTGGGTTTCGCGATACCTACAACGTGCGCTTCGCGCAAGCGCAAGCGGAACAAGCCGAGGCGGTCCGGGATCGACTCCATCGGCAAAGTGCCTTGGAGGTGTGGCAAGCCTACTTCGATCTGAATACCGCTGCAACCGGAATCGATACCAGTTCCGGCGTGTTGAAGAGCGCTCAGCAGTCGGCCGAGGTGGCGCTCGCGCGCTACAAATCCGGGGTGGGCAATCTGCTCGATCTACTGACCGCCCAGGCCGATCAAGCCGCGGCGCGGGTACAGTGGATCCAATCTCAGTTTGACTGGTACACCTCTCTCGCGCGTTTAGCGCACGCGCGCGGCGCTTTAACGCCCGCTCCCTCATCGTGAATAGAACGCTGCTCGCAGCCGTGCTCCTCTGCGCCGCGGCGGGCGTTTATCTCCGGTTTGGGGGCGAGCGAACAAGCGGAGCCATAAACGAGAAGTCAGGCGCCGATCAAGCGATCGCGGTTAAGACCGTCGCCGTGAAAATCCAGCCGATGCCGGTCGCCGTCGAGGCGGTCGGGACGGTCGAACCGGAGCACAGCGTTCAGGTGCGGGCCCAGGTGAACGGAGTGTTGGAGGAGGTCCTGTTCCGAGAGGGCGACAATGTGCAAAAAGGCCAGTTGCTGTTTCGCATCGACGATCGAGGCCTGCGGGCCGGTCTCGAGCAGGCAAAGGCCACTCTCGCCCGCGACCAGGCGCAGTTGCTGGAAACGCAGGCGCAGCGCGCGCGTCTCAAGCCCCTCGCCGAACGTGAATACATCACCCGTCAGGAATATGCGCAAGCGGTGGCTTCCGCGCAAGCCCTCGCCGCAACGGTGAAAGCCGATCGCGCCCAGGTGGATGCGGCTCGGGTGCAACTGGGTTACTGTGCTATTCGCGCTCCGATCGCGGGCCGAAGCGGGAGCCTCGCGGCTAAAGAGGGTAATCTGGTGAACGCGGCCGCAGCCACCCCGCTGGTGATCATCAACAGCATTCAGCCGGTACAGGTCGCGTTCAACATCCCGCAACAGTATCTCCAGGAAGTTCTTGGCCGGGCTGGATCGAGTAAGCTGCGTGTTGCGATCAGCCGGGAACAGAGGGGCGGCGCTGTGGCCGAAGGCGAGGTTGTCTTCATCGACAATACGGTGAACCCGCAGACCGGTACCGTGCTTTTGAAAGCACGGGTCCCGAACAAAGACGAAACCTTATGGCCGGGAGAATTTATCGTAGCGCATCTGATTCTGAAAGTTGAGCTCAATGCCGTCGTGGTGCCTGCGGCCGCGGTCCAGCCAGGGCAGGAAGGCTCTTTTGTCTATGTGGTGGAGGAGGCAAAGGCGCGATTGCAACCGGTTGCGGTTTCGCGCCAGGTCGAAGGCTTGGCCATCATCGAAAAAGGACTGCAAGGCGGAGAGGAAGTGATCACCGAGTTGCCTTACGACCTCGCACCTGGCAAAGCGGTCAAAGTCCTAGACGAGCCACGCTCATGAATCTCTCCCGGATCTTCATCGAACGCCCCATCGCGACCGCGGTAACGACCGCGGCGCTCTGTTTCTTCGGCTGGTTCGCGTTCCGCACGCTGCCGGTCAATGACCTGCCTAATGTGGATTTTCCCACCCTCACGGTCTCCGCCAGTCTGCCAGGAGCAGATCCAGAAACCATGGCGAGCGCGGTGGCGACCCCTTTGGAACGCCAGTTCGTCACCATCTCCGGTATCGATTCCATGAGCTCGGTGAGCACGTCGGGCTCTACGCGCATCACTTTGCAGTTTCTGCTGGAACGGGACATCGACTCCGCCGCCCAGGATGTGCAAAACGCGATCTCCAGTGCGATGCGCCGCCTTCCGGATGAAATCGAGCCGCTGCAATTGCGCAAGAACAATCCTGCAGACAGCCCCATCCTGTTCTTGGCTTTGACCGCTCGGACGATGCCTTTGCGGGAGCTGAATGATTTCGCCGATACCCGGCTGGTGCAGCGCCTGTCGATGCTCCCGGGCGTTGCCCAGGTGGCGATCCACGGGGCGCAAAAGTACGCCGTGCGGCTATACCTCAATCCCAACGCATTAGCCCACCGCAACTTGGGACTTGACCAGGTGGCGAACGCTATCCGAGAAGCCAACAGCAACCGTCCGGCCGGGATCCTGGACAGCGCCGAGCGCGCCTATGCGGTAAAAGCCGACGCCGATCTCAAAGGAGCCGTGAATTTCCAGGATGTGATCGTGGCGTTTCGTGACGGCGCCCCGGTGCGCCTAAAGGACATCGGGCGCGCCGAGGATAGCGTGGAGAACGATAAAGCCTTGAGCTGGTTTAACGGCCAACGCTCTATCATTCTTGGCATACAGCGCCAACCCGGCGCCAACACCGTGGAGACGGTGAACGGGATCCGGGAGCTGTTCCCGGAGATCCGTGCCCAGCTTCCGGCGGGGGTCGAATTGCATGTGCTGTTCGATCGTTCAGAATTCATCCGCCAGTCCATCCACGACGTTAATTTCACCCTGGTGCTGGCAATGAGCTTGGTAGCCGTGGTGATACTGGTTTTCCTAGGCAATCTCTCTTCGACTGTCATCACCGCTGTTGTCCTTCCCACCTCGGTACTGGGAACTTTTGCCGTGATGTATCTGCTCGGCTACAGCCTGAACAATCTGTCGCTGATGGCGTTAACGCTGGCGGTAGGTTTCGTGGTGGACGACGCCATCGTGGTGTTGGAAAACATCAGCCGGCATTTGGACATGGGCAAGGACCGCTTGACGGCGACGCTTGATGCTACGCGAGAGATCGGCTTCACCGTCGTGTCCATGACGCTCTCGCTGGCTGCGGTATTTATCCCGGTCCTGTTCATGGCCGGGATCCTCGGGCGCCTGTTCAGCGAATTCGCGGTCACCGTGGGCGTTGCGGTGTTGATCTCGGGGCTCGTTTCTCTCAGCCTCACCCCCATGTTGTGCGGCTTGTTTCTCAAGCCCAGCAACGACCACGGTCCCCTTTACCGGGCCTTTGAGACGCTGTTCGAACACTCCAAGGCGCGGTATGGCAAGAGTCTCCATCTCGCCATGCGCCATCGCGGCTTTATGCTTTTGGTATCGGCTGCGATCCTGGCGCTCACCGGATGGCTGTTCGCCGTGGTCCCGAAAGGATTCATCCCGCGCCAGGATACCGGGGTAATTCATGGAAACACGCGAACACCGGAGGGCATTCCTTTCCCGGAACTGGTGAGAAGGCAATTGGCAGTCGACGGGGTGGTGCGGGCTAATCCCAACGTTGAAGCGCTGATGTCCACCGCCGGGCAGGGGAGCGGGGGCGTGAGCGGGGGTAATATCGGGCGCATCACCATTCGCCTGAAGCCCGCTGAAGCCCGGGATGCCAGCGCCGATGAAGTCATTCAGCAACTGCGCCAAGCAACGCGCGGCGTGAAGGGGATCCAGCTTGTGCTGCAAAATCCTGCGGCGATCCGCATTGGCCCTATCGCGGCCGCGGGGGAATTTCAGGTGGTATTGCTGGGCTCCGATCTAAGAATCCTGCGTTCGGCTGCCCAGTCGTTTGAGGGCTCGCTGCAAGCGTTACCCATGATTCAGGACGTGAATAGCAGCCTGGAACTGAGAAATCCGGAGGTCCGGGTACACATCCTGCGTGACCGGGCGGCTTCCCTCGGCGTTAGCCCGCAACAGATCGAGACCGCGCTCCATTCCGCTTTCGGTGGGCGCGAGATCAGTACGGTTTACGGCGCTAACGACCAGTATCCGGTGTTTATTCAACTTGATCCCGCCTACCAGCAGAACATCGACGCGCTCAACGCACTCTATGTGCAGGGTGGAAACAGCCGGCTGGTACCGTTTACCAGCCTTGCTGAAATTAGAAGCGGTACGGGTCCGATCGCGATCGAACATTACGGGCAACTGCCGTCGGTGACCCTGTCATTCAACCTCGCACCGGGCAGTTCGATCGGGGCCGCGGTCTCAGCGATCCAGGAACGTGCCCGCGAAACGCTGCCCCAAGGAGTGAGCACGACAGCGACCGGAAGCGTCAAAACTTTCGCGGAGTCGCTGCACGAGCTGCCGATGCTCTTAGCGATCACCATTTTGGTGATTTACATGATCCTCGCTATCTTATACGAACATCTCGGACACCCGCTGACCATTCTCACAGCACTGCCTTTGGCGGGGTTTGGGGCGGTGGTCGCGCTGTTGCTCTTTGAGCAGGAGCTCGACATCTTCAGCTTTGTGGGAGTTATCCTTTTGGTCGGTCTGGTCAAGAAAAACGGCATCATGATGGTCGATCTCGCACTCAGCCTGCAGCGCGAAAAGCAGATTGCGCCCGAGCAGGCGATCGTCGAAGCGAGCCTGGTCCGCTTCCGGCCGATCATGATGACCACCGTAGCGGCGATCCTCGCCACTTTGCCGATCGCGCTTGGCTATGGAGCGGGGGGCGAGGCCCGCCAGCCTCTGGGGATCGCGGTCGTGGGTGGATTGTTGTTCTCGCAACTGCTCACGCTCTACATCACTCCAAGCTTTTATGTGAGTCTGGAAGGCTTGATTCAACGGTTACGTTCCTGGGGATCCTGGCAATTGGAGCGACGGGCGTAACGCAAAAGAAAAGAGGCTCGGGAGTCTCAGATATCCCCTCATATTCCTTCCCCCTGCCAGGGGCAAGCAACTGTCTTAAAAGTCAAGCGGTATGAAGCGATTCATCCCAAGGTTTGCCGGATTTGACCATCGCGTTGAGGATGGTCAGGAGT
>JBOIEG010000574.1:0-5608 GCA_050740915.1 Gammaproteobacteria bacterium
TCGAATCGTTTTGAAAGTTGGCAACGAGCAGGCGCGTGCCACTCGGATTGACGGCCAGACCGCCGGCAACGGGCTGGACGAACAGGCCCAAGCCATTCACGTGATCGAGCTTAATTGTGACGCCATTTGCCCAACCGCTGACCGATTTCACGAACACATGCACATTATCGTCAACACCCCCGGCGACATAGAACTCGTGGCCCTTAGGGTTCCACGCGATGCCTTGGAAGGTATTCGGCACTTGCAATACTTGTAGCTTCTTCGGTTTTCCGCTCGCGATGTCATAAACAAACACGTACTCGTTGGACTCACCGGCGATCGCATCGCCATCGCTGCCGAAGTTGCGATTGTAGCCGCTGGTCAAGACAAGCATGCTTGTACCATCAGGGCTAATTGCAGTGGTCACGGCTTGGCCTGCGATGAAATCGGGCCTCGACGGCAGATCCGGGTTCATGGCCTCAAATATTGCGCCCGGAGTCGCCAAGGGCGTGATCTTCATACCGGTGGGTAGGATCTCTTCTACCATGCGTTCTGAGGCCGAGCCTGCCGGCGGGCTGGCAGGCGATTGTGCGGTTTTGACCTGTATGCCATAAGTGCTCAGCGCCGAGGCGAGCGCCAAGCTCAAGACACCGTTCCTAAACCTGTATGTCTTATTCATGATGATACCCTCACTGAAGGCCGCGGGATAAGAGACCGATCATAGTCGCGCTTGATGTCAAACGGGTTTAAATCCTACGAAGCTTTTATTGCCTGAGTTTTCCCCGCGGATCTACGCGTCGGGTCGCCCGTCGAAAGGCTGACACCTTCGAAGCAACGCGGGGTGCGTATAACTAAAGCTCGGTGGGGAGGCGAACAAAAAACCCGCGGCGGACGATCCGCCCGCGGCCGTAACGCGATTTTACTGCGAGGAATTGGCGGAGACCGATCGGCCCGCTGCCACGGTCCATTGTTCCTTGGCTCTGTTAAGCTTCACGCTTAGAGGGCCCCGTTGTCCCACGGCCCGGTGATGGCAAAGGTCACGCCAGGGGTTTGGATGTTGACGAATAGCCACTTGTTGTAAAAGCTCGCCCCAGCCCATTCTTTGTTTCGGAAATCTCCGCTGATCCCGTTGACCTCGCCGTTGAGCACGATCTGATTCTCAGCAAACGGGAAGATCTTCCCGCTGAGGGTCAGGCCACGCAGCTTCTGCGGCGTCTCGCTGCCATCATCACAAAGCAGTATGCCGCCGCGCGGGCTCCACGCGATATTGTCGGGGTTATCCAACACGGCCGCGCCCGGGGATTCGAAGAGCATGGTAAGGCGTTCGTGCCGCGGATCGTAACTCCAGACCTGACCCTTCTCGGCGGCACCGCCGTCGGTGGAGTTGAAGTAGATCACGCCGGCACCGTACCAGCATCCCTCACCGCGGCTGAAGGTGGCGCCACCCTTGGGCAAGCCCTGCCGATACACACCGGCCCCATCGGTCGTGCCCGGCGAGTGAAGCCTCGTCGGATCCTCGATGTCGACCCATTCGACTTCCCACTGTGTGCCGTTAGTGAGGCCCCCGGTGAGGTCCGCCTGGTCCACGCCCTTCACCTTAAGCATCTGCAGTTGACCGCCCGCCGGCAGGACACCCCGCGTCTTGGGCAAGAAGCGATAAAAGCCCGAGGTCCCGGAGTCCTCGGTCTCGTATACGATCCCCGTGACGGGGTCGACCGCAGCGGCTTCGTGGACGAACCGGCCCATCGTTTTGAGCGGGTGCGCCTCGGCAGGTTTGAAAGCGGGTACCTCAAAGACCCAACCGTGGCTCCTCTTGAAGTTTGGATCCGTCTCGGGATCGACCGACGTCTCCTCGCAGGTAAGCCACGAGCCCCACGGGGTTGGCCCGCCGGCGCAGTTCCTGACCGTGCCCCCCAGGCTGGCGTAGCTTCGTAGCCACCGGCCGTCTACGTAGTCGAAGACGAGGTTGTTGGTACCGCCCGTCGCCACCGGGTCGTAAGTGATCCCAGCAGGCGCGAAAGAACACCCGGCATCTCCCGCTTCGTGGTTGCGGACGAGGATGAGACGGTTGCGGATTACGGCGCAGACGGCCATACCATCGTGAAGGCTCGGTGTTACG
Source organism: Gammaproteobacteria bacterium (assembly GCA_050740915.1). Taxonomy (GTDB): domain Bacteria; phylum Pseudomonadota; class Gammaproteobacteria; order JBOHHR01; family JBOHHR01; genus JBOHHR01. The sequence goes on from JBOIEG010000574.1 coordinate 2,099, forward strand.
ATCCCATCAGACATCACGTCGCCGGTCCAACCGAACGATTTGTATCGGAAGCCGGAAGGCAAATTCAGTAACGGGAGCTGAGTCGTCTCGTCAATCGCTGGCTGCAGCGGACCATAGTTAGGGCTGTAAGGCAGTTCTACGGCTTGAGCCTCGCACCCAATTAGAGCCTTAAACGGCAGGGCGGCGGAGGCAACGGCCAGCGCCCCGCTCATTAGAAAGCTCCGGCGATCCAATGTCCAATGCGGCTTGATCTCATCGGTTAGCGCCGCATTCCCGAGGCTTCGCTTCGGACCAAATTGGTTGTTGGTCTGGCTGTGTCTATTCATTGCTATCAGCTCCCAGGTGTAGACATGGCTTGACTCTTAAATGCAGGTGTCTTCTTGCCTTGCTGGTCGGGCCGCGTCCTCAAGGCTAGGCTACGGTAAGCGGCGGCGCGCCTTTCATGCGCGAAAGAATATAACCGACGGCGCTCCCAAGATGCGCGTATCTGGTCGCCCGGTGCCGACGTTCGTTATCAACGGCAAGATGCGCGTGGGATTTCACGACGCGGAACGCACCGGACCGGCTTTGTTTGCCTCGAATCGATCAGACCTCAACGACCGTGACCAACTCGCGGCTTGAACTTTGCGCTATTGCCTTAGTGTGAGCGAGCTTGAAATGCTCTTTTGTTACTCTTTTATGACCGGATATCCAGCTTTGGCAAATAAGGGCACAGACCTCGGAAAATGGGGAACCGGCCGAATTCTGTAAAATAACGAAATAACCTACTGACATCGCGTTTGGATTTTTTCCAGCTCGACGAAAATACAAAAGTAGTGATCCATAGCGTTTGTGGGACCCGGGCGGACAGGGCAACCTCCGGTGGTTGCCCGTTCGTCTCTTCTGGCCCGAGTTAGAGATGCATGCAGTTAGCGTAGTAGGTCACCGTGGCGGGCCAGTCGGAGAAGATGCCCAGAATACCCACGTCTTTCGCGAGCACATCGAGGGTGACCAGGATGTCGCCGTCGTTACTGATGGCGTCGAGCGTCGACTGATAGTAGAAGGTGTCGCCGCCGATCAACCCGTCCTCGACGATGCGCCCTGAGCGCTCAATGGTCCAGGTAATGATATCCAGACCTGCGGCCTTGGCCGCCTTGGCGTACTTCGAAGGCACGATTTTGCCATCCTCGACCGTCAGCAGCACCCACATGGGCGGTGCGATGATCTGCACGTGATCAGCGACAATCTCTTCCATGCTAGGCACCCAGGTCGAGGGATCGTTTGGATCGAAACCGGGAAGGGTTTCATAGCGGTCGTCGAGGTAGACCGCCTGCTTGCCGAATTGTGGCTCATGCTCAATCCAGTAGCGCACGTCATCGGCGTTGAAGGACTGGGCGTACACTTTGCGCGGATTGACCTCGGCCGTTTTGTATTCGTCGATCAGCTTCTGGCGGTAATCGTCCTGTGAGAAACCGTTGAATGGCATAGGCACGCTGGGGGCTTTAAGCTCTGGCGTCATCTTCGTGTTCAAATCCTTGAACAGCTCGATACTCTCAGCATGGGTAACCAGGGTGCCGCAGGTGGCGTAGAGATCGGTGCGAAAGCTGGGGGTGCCGCCGAGGAACTCCGCTGGGGTGGTCGCGTTGAGATTGCTCGCATCCATCTTGCCGCAGAGCGTCTTGAGCTCGTTCAGCGTGATGTCGCTGGTACAGCACTGGGCCGACGCCGCTTTGGTGAGCGCGCCGGTATCGGGATCGAATTCGGCGGGGCTGAAAGGTACGGAGCACTTTGCAGCCAGCGGCGTGGTGAGGATGTTGGTGGTGGTGTGGAGGTCGCACTGCGAGTGGCGGCATACGAGCGCCAGATCCTTAGTGAAGGTCACGTCACACTCCAGAATTCCGGCACCCATGCGAGCGGCCGCCTGGTAGGACTCCTTGGTGTGCTCGGGGAACTGCAAAGCAGCGCCGCGGTGGCCGATCGAGAAATCGGTCTTGTAAAACGGGCCATCGGAGCATTCCTGAAGCACGGTCTTGAGCTTACCCTCCTTCATTTTTTCGACCAGGTAGAATGGCCGAGAGCCGAGCTGCACGTGATTCTTTCCATTCTTCCGATGCTTGTGATCCTGGCCTCGGTCGTCGCTAACTCCATCGGCGTACGCAACGGTCGCGAGCGCCGGCAAAGCGCTAAACACAGCAACGATTATGGATACAGTTATTCTTGGTAGCATGGGATCCCTCTTCGCTTGTTAACAGTTTGGAGAATTAAGAAAGCTCTGAACACGTTACCCGTTCGTACTGAGGTATCGAAGTATGAACGGGTAATGCCTTGATTTTCATCGTGACCGTTCGCCCTTCTATACCCTTCGACAAGCTCAGGACAGGCATCAGGGCGAACGGACTCTGAGTCTTGTTCAGAGCTTCCTTAACCGTAGCATCTGAAAGGGACTGTGTGCTTACGGTTGCATTACAGGTGTCTTACAAGGTGGCTCAGAAAACTTAAAGGCTAGAGCTTCAATAGCATACGTCTATGGAGTCCTCTATCGTGCATGGCCTGCTTGATCGAGGCGATCTTCTCGCCGTGGAAGCCTAATCCAGCTTACCAGCTACAACTACAAGCGGACCGATCGTTTCGGTTTGACCTCTGCCGTGGTGCGTGCATTCCGTTACGCGAGGAAAACGTCTTGCCTGTTTTCTGGCTCGAAGAGCCGACGCGCGGCACGCTCCGTTAACTCCATCACCGTCATAATGCTGTAACCTTAAACAGCTACGTTATACGGAGCTTGATGTGCGCTCATACGCGATGAGTGCCGTTTCCTATGGGATATGTTTTGGCCTTGATGTCTGTCATTCCGTTGATCTGCCTGATCCCGGTAGTCGGGGGAACGCTTTACGCTATCGTGAGCCTGGTAATCGTGCTTCGCTATTTCGAGCAAGCGAACCGCAATCCCGAAAAGCGAACTGATTTTAGCCCGGCGGTCACCATACTCAAGCCTGTTTGCAGGCTGGAAAAGGAGCTGAAGGCCAACCTCAGAAGCGCTTGTTTGCAGAGCTATCCCGACTATGAAGTGATATTCTCGGTTCAAGATCCGGGTGACCCCGCGCTATCAATTTTGCATGAGATCCGACAAGAATTCGGCTGCCGACGGGTGTCTGTCGTCGTCTCCGATGTACAAGCCGGCTCCAACGGTAAAGTCAATAATCTGCTGGGTGCGTTATCAAAGGCTAGCCACGACGTCCTGGTATTAGCGACAGCGACACGCGCCTGCGAACGGACTATCTTTCGAACATTGTCGCCCCTCTCGCAGATCCCGAAGTTGCTTGCGCCTGTACTTTGTTCAAGGTGACAAAAGCCTTTGGGTGTAGGTCTGATACTGAGGTCCGTCAATGGGTTTGTTGATGAGGAAAAAGAACGACATTTTCCGGGATCTCGACGGTGCCTTTATAAGTCTGCGAGAGTAGTTTCCAACCGCGATCGAAGCGCTCACTTTGGTACAGGGCGCGGAAGGTCAATATGGCTTGCCCACCGCGGCGA
>JBOIEG010000575.1:0-1253 GCA_050740915.1 Gammaproteobacteria bacterium
CCTGGAACCAAAATCCCAAGCCCTTCATCTGGACGGCCACCGTCGAGGACATCATCAAGAAGATCGAGCGGGCGCGGGTCAAGATGGAGCAGATCAAGCCCCGATCCACCCTGCCCCGAGGGAAAAAAGAAGGCGGCTTAACTGTAAAGTTATTTAAGGGACACTACACTAGCCTCTAGCCTCTAGCCTCTAGCCTCTAGCCTCTAGGGCTCTTGAACCCCGGAGCCATTAAGACTATAGTCATTTCTATGGTCATAGAGACGTTTCTCGATGGAAAAAATCAAGGCATCGGAGTTTAAGGCGAAGTGCCTCAAGTTGATGGATGAAGTGGCCCAGACAGGTCAGTCGGTGGTCATCACAAAAAATGGGCGAGCGGTTGCGCAGCTTGGACCGGTTATCTCCCGTCCCCGGACGCTGGCAGGGGCTCATAAAGGCAAGATCCATATCGCGGGGGACATTCTCGCGCCCACCGCAGAGCCGTGGGAAGCTCAGAGCTGATCCTATTAGATACCCACGCGCTGTTATGGCTTGACCTCGACGACCCGGCACTTGGGCCAACGGCAAGGGAGCGCACCGACACGGCCTTACAGCAAGGGTGTCTCACCGTTTCCGCTATCTCGTTTTGGGAGGTCGCGATGCTCGCTTCGAAGCGCCGCATCGTGATGGAAATGCTGCCGGCGAGCTGGCGTCGAGATCTGCTCAGTTCGGGGCTCACCGAGCTCCCGGTCGATGGCGAAATTGGGATCTTGGCAGCAAGCCTTGGGGATTTTCACAGCGATCCCGCCGATCGGCTGATCCTCGCTACCGCGATCGTCAAACGAGCGACCCTGATCACGGCCGATGAGCGCATCCTCGGCTGGCCGCACAAGCTCGAACGACTGGATGCTAGAGTGTAGGCGCTCTTGGCCTGCTTGAACGGTGGTCAGGTCTCGATCCAGGATCGTAAGGGTTTTCGCTCCTTCGCACTTTGCGGAGATACTGCTCAGGGATCCGGACCCGGATCATGGTCATATAAGTCTTTAGTACTCATAAAAAAACAAGGCTCGCGCTAGGAGCCTGTCGGACTTAGGTTGAACACCAAAGCCATAACGTGCGTGTTGAGCGCCAAAATCGAGGTTCGGGTGGTAATCAAGGCAATCGACTCCGTGAGTTGATGATGGACAGACTCTTCTCGGCCCGCTTTTTAGCCCGCCAGCACCGCCAGCCGGCGGATGTTCCACGCCATCGTCACCAACGACCACTCTCCCCGTACG
>JBOIEG010000576.1:0-4290 GCA_050740915.1 Gammaproteobacteria bacterium
GAGTTCACTTTCCGCTTCAATCGTCGACGCTCGCGTCGACGTGGCCTGCTCTTCTACCGCCTCACCCAGCAAGTGCTCGCCACGCCTCCGGCACCCTACAAGGACATCATTGCCAAGCCCTGACCCCCAATATCTTGTAGTCACTGCAGCTAAGTGGAGACCCCCTTGTCAACAATGCGGGGCGGGCCCCAGTCGGACGTTTTGCCGAGGAGGAGCCGGGGAGCATCGACTCCGTCATCGATGTCAATGTGAAGGGTGTGCTTTATGCGACGCGGGTCGTTCTACCGCACATGCTGCAGCAGGGGCGTGGGGTGATCATCAATGTATCCTCAGGGGCCGGTCTGACCGGTTTCCCCGAGATCGTGACCTACTGTGCCTCTAAGTTCGCTGTCGTGGGTTTCACCGAAGCCCTCGCCCAAGAGCTGCGCGGGACGGGCGTGCAGGTGTACGGCCTCTGTCCAGGGCGGGTCGCCACGGACATGCAGCAGCAGTATTCAAGCAGGAAGATCGGGATGCCGCCGGAGCGGGTCGCGGAGGCCATCCTGCAGCTTGCGGGCCGTTGCCCCCCGGTGGCGAGCGGTTGCTGCATGCCGTTGCCGGGCTGAGGGCGCATTTATGAACGGAGGGACAATGCGGGATACTGGTGTTGCGAAACAATGGGTGGTGGGCGGGTTAACAAAATATCGGCGAGGTTTCCTTTCGGAAGAGGAATTGGTTGATATATTTTCATTGGTTGAACGGCTTGACGGGCGCGAACTCACGCTGGCCGCGGTCTCCAAGTAAACGGGACAGGACCCCCGGATAAATCGTGAAGACCCAAATGAAGGTAAAGACGCTCTCGGCGGGGATGGTCGTCACCCACCAGTTAAACCACGAATGCCGTTATCTGTTGCCGCGCGCGTACAACTACTGGGACTTCCCCAAGGGAATCGTCGAGCCCACGGAAGTCCCGTTCGAGGCGGCGCGGCGCGAGGTGGAGGAAGAGACCTCGCTGAGGAACCTCGACTTTCCGTGGGGCCAAGTGTTTCGCGACACCGAGCCCTACGGCGCCGGTAAGGTGGCGCGGTACTATCTCGCTGCGACGCAAGAGGTAGCCGTGACCTTAGCGGTCAGCATGGAACTCGGCCGCCCGGAGCACGATGAATATCGCTGGCTACACTATGGCGAGGCCCGGGCGCTCTTGTCTGCGCGGCTCATCGCCATCCTGGATTGGGCGCGCGAGGTGAGCGGGTGCTGATACACCGCGCCAAAAGCGTCTCGAGCCGCAAGCGCAATACGGGCAGATAGCTTCCCGGGTAACGAATAAAATTGTAGACGTTGGGACGCCGCACGGTATAGCTCTCATAGGCGTTGACCGCAATATCATCGAGCTGTTGGATCCGGTCGTCGCCGGCAATCAGCGAATGCGTTCCGCCTGAGCCATGCCGAGGTCAATAATCAGCAAGCCTGTTGTGGGATTTCGCTTGGGCGCAGGCGTGGTGTTGACGCCAGATGTGTAACAGAACTCATAAGATATTGTTTATGGTAAAGAATAAAAATGAGGGATGCTTGAGGTTTATTCCAACATTCCCCGCAGGTTTCTCCATAATGTTCGATTAGACGAGCTGGGGATTTAAATGCGGACCACGCTCATGACGGAAGCGCTCTCACATTGTTTCGAGCCGATCGCAGATCGGAGCGCACAGATATTGATTTTGGGCAGCATGCCAGGACGCGAGTCCTTGGAAGCGCGGCAGTACTATGCGAATCGTCGCAATGCCTTCTGGAATATCATGGCGGAATTGTTGGGCTTTGATCCTGCCTCCTCATATGAGGCTAGGGTTCACGCGCTTCGGTCGGCCCGGATTGCGCTTTGGGATGTGCTGCAGACCTGCAAACGAGTCGGTAGCTTGGATGCAATGATTGAGGCTGACACAATTACTGCAAACGACTTTCGCAGCTTTTTTCGCAATCACGAAAGGATTAGGGCTGTGTTCTTCAACGGCACGAAGGCAGAGTCGTCGTACAGACAGTATGTCCTACCGACTGTGGATACTGCTTGTGTTAGTTACTTGCGTCTCCCGTCCACAAGTGCGTCTCCCGTCCACAAGTCCAACCCATGCTTCTCTGCCCTTTGATAAGAAGCTTGGGGCATGGCGGATCGCACTGCGACCTTAGCATTAGCTCCTCCGAGATTTCCATGATTACCGTGAAATACGCCGAATTACTTGATGCCTTTGAGTTCGTAAGTTCTGGCGCCCCATTCGAACACAGTGCGTACATCTGCGCCGACACCGGAGCAATCTACTGGGCGTCGAGCATGATCGAACTGGAAGAGGAAGTCCCAGACAATCTCGAAACATCCGATCGATACATTGCGGTGCCACACAAGAATGATTTGAATCTGGGTCGCAAGCTGGCGCTGTCCTTCGTTGAGCAAAAACTTCCCGACGATTACAATACCGTGGCAGGCTTCTTTCGGAACAGGGGTGCTTACAGTCGTTTCAAGGATTTGCTGGAATCCAGAGGCGTACTCGAAAAGTGGTACCTGTTCGAAGCAAGTGCCATGGAAACGGCACTGCGCGAATGGTGCCAAGAGAACAGCGTTCCACTCAGCCATGATTAACGAGCCGTCCAACCTTTTGGTCAACCGAACCCCGTATCGTCCAAATACTGGATTGCGGAGTCAGGCCGCTTCCCGGTGGTAATACGAGAGTATGCCACGGAGCTGCTCTCTACGATGAATAACGCTACTGGGGAGAGTGACAACATTGGACGTGCGGTTCCTGAAAACTCGTATGCGGTAATCTAGCAGCCATCTGCGTGCGCAGATCTCATGCTGCAAGTCTTAGATAATGATGGTGTAGACCACCGAGATCGGCAATTTCGATGATATCGCCCTTGTCGGGCGTCTGAACGACTCGGCCCTGCGGCGTGTCCATCTCTAGACCGAGGTGAGTTCGCCACAGACAGGCGTTTGAAGTTCTTATACGCACACTCATCGCTCGGACCAGGTGTCCCCGATCCGCCTAGCGAAGTTCCAGCCCCATTACAATCGAAACGTCACCAGATCGGTGAATGCGTTCGCGTGATCGCCAAGCCGATGCTGGGTGGCTTGCATCGTGATTATGCGCTCGTGCCGGCGTGGGGTTAGTTATTGCGAATCTCAGCGGTTCGAACGAAATGTCTCATGTTATACATTAGATTCGTCCGTAAACGCCGAAATAGACTGCAAAATTATTTATCACAATTTGTACGGTAAGTAAACTAATTAGGTATACCAAAATAGACCCGAGATGTTTGTTTAATCCAATTTTAGGACCGAGTTTATTCAGCATGTATGCCCCTCCTAAAATAATTGCAGCCATAGGAACATTTTTTATCATCAACCCAGCATTAATGCCAAATTGTTCCATCAAATCTCTAGTAAGATCATTAGCCTCCGCATTAAGATTATTTTGTTCGTGAAGGTATAAAGAAGTAGATGTAATATCCAGTCCTTTTATACCAAGATATGCTAACGACGCATAACATAAATGACCAAATTTATCAAATAGCTTTCGATCTAAATCTTTTAATTTGTCAATTAATTTATCCAATGTCATGTACGAGCTGGACGCGTCGATCTGTGGCATACCTAACTAAGTATAAAAGGATTGGAAATTTGCGCAATCGGGAAAAGCGCGTGTGTGGCCGAAACCGGGCATACAGGTTAAAGCCATCGCTCTTCTGCGGTTGGAATGAAGTGGATTAGGTGCGTACTTTACCCAAAACAATCCTGACCGTATCCCTCATTCTTTTTCTTTGTGTTCCACCCGCACTCGCTAAGCAAGTTTTTGGGAAGGTAATCTGTGCCTGCTGAATCCAGGTAACCTCTCTTCGTGCCTGAGTGCAAAAAGCACCGGGGCATCGGGTCCAATCCGATGCCCCATTTTTACTCCTCACGCCGCGCCCCGACCTCACTTTCCCCAAACACCACTATCGCGATCGGGAACTCGATCTGCTGCCAAGCACGGGGGTTTGGCCCAGCGCTCCGTGTCCTGCTCTCGCAGGGCCTTCACCATGTCATACATGTCTGCGAGATAAGGACGTACGAGCAACGGCGTCCACCGTACCGACGAAGACGTCCGCGGCCGCCGCCAATCCCACCGCGCCGCCGACGGCCATGGATTTTTCCAGCAGTAACGAGAACAACCTGACGACGGCTCGGCGGCGTCTCTTAGGTCGGGGTCGCCTGGGCCGAGACCGTGGTGATGCGATCACACGAGAGGGTGCAGCAGCGCTCCGCCTGATGCCCGACAAGAAGACCTA
>JBOIEG010000577.1:0-7608 GCA_050740915.1 Gammaproteobacteria bacterium
CAAATATAGGTAACGGTCTGATAAAAGTTCGGATCGGCGAGATTAGGCATGGCGATGAGGAAATGATTGGTCAGGTTCATGGCGATTCCCGGAATTTAGTGCCTCGCCTTAAACACTACCATAAAACAATCCGCCATTGATCTAGCCCGGAAGCGTTATTTGCTTGCGAAGCGCTGGCTGTATAGGAACTGCCAAGTACGCGTGATATGGAGCACATCCACCTCTGCGCGGATATCATCGGGAAAGCGCGAGAAAGGGGAAGCCAGCTCCACGATACGCATCGCCGCCTGGTCCAGGATAGGCTCCCCGGAGGAACGGCGCAGCGTCATTTCTATTACCGTGCCATCCGATCTCAAGCCAACGTCTAAGATCAGGCTACCCGCGAGTTTCCGCGCGCGCGCCTCATCCGGATAGTTCAGGTTGCCCACTCGTTCCACTTTGGCCCGCCACGCCTCCATATAGGCCGCGTACTTATACTCGCGGGTGTTAGCTGAGATGAATTTGCGGCGCGGCGCCTTCGCATGGATCGAAAGCCGCTGCTCTATCTCGGCATTCAAACTCGCCATGGCTAGGGCGTTCTGCATCAATAGGGCCGCGCTAAGTAGCGCTGGCGACTGGCTGTCGTTGCCCTCTACAGGGTGTGTCGCTGCCTGCTGGCGTGCCGCTAGTTTTTCCTGCTCCGGCCGAGAGTCGAATGCCGCCGTCTGCTCAAGCATCAATTCATCCGGCTGTTCTCGACTGTTCTTGTCCGTCTTACCCTTGGCAGGTTCCTGAGTTTTAATACGCGCCGTTGCCAGCGTGGCCACCTGCTCCAGCGACTGCTCCTGCGGCCTCGCATCCGCTAAGGTGGTGGCAATAGCGGGCTCCTGTTCGGGGAAAGGCGAGCTGAAGGGCGTGGAGGGGCTTTCCTTGCGCTCGAGGTCCCCGCCCCCTTGCAAGTTTGTTTGCGCCAGATAAGCCGGTTCCTCAGGCGCTTCTTCCGTGCGGCTTTGGACTAGAATGACTTTCAGCGATTGGGATTGGGGTATCGACCTATCCTCTATGGAAAACCCCACACCTAGGATAACGCCGCTGTGCGCCAGGACGGCCACGCACAGCGCCAGCGCCAGTCTATCGCTGGACTCTTTCACAAAGGGCATCCGGGGCCCACTGCCTGGGCTTAATTCAACAGTCGTCAATTCTGGAAAGCATTCCTTAGAAGTGAAGCTACGTTAAAGTTAGCAAAGGATGCAAGCTTGTTCGAGTTTTATCTTCACCCTCACCTGTCTCCCCTGCCACCGAGCCGATCAAAAGCTAACCGCATCGCAACGCGGCTCCCGGCGATGACTTCCACCGCCAGGATGCGGCCCTCTTCAACCTCGAGTTGGGTGGCACGCCCAGTTTATCCTGCACGACAAATGGCGCGACTGGCCTCAATCGACCCATTGTACCGCGGAGGAGCCGATTAGGAGGCGTCCTTGCCCCTCATCTAGGTCTCGAAGGCGAAGAACGGGTATTCGTACCGTTGCAACGGCGCCGCGCCACGCACGGTGTCAACTCGCGAGCAACAACGCGAGGAGGGTCTAAGACCCATGAACGACGTGCAGACGCCGTTCGATGGCTTGCAGTAGCTGAGAGGCGATGTCCAGACCGTAGATGGCGTCAAGCTCCCGGATACAGGTTGGACTGGTGATATTGATCTCGGTCAAGTGATCTCCAATCACATCGAGGCCCACAAAGAGCAGCCCCTTTCTGCGCAGGGTGGGGCCCACTTGATCACAGATCCATCGATCTCTCTGGCTTAGGGGGACGCCGCGGCCACTTCCGCCGGTGGCTAGATTGCCTCGGGTCTCACCAGGCGGGGGGATGCGCGCCAAGGCGTAGGGCACGGGCTCCCCGTCGATCAGCAAGATGCGCTTGTCGCCCTCGGCTATCTCCGGAATGAAGCGCTGAGCCAGGGCGAAACGCCGGCCATGCTGGGTGAGCGTCTCTATGATGACGTTGAGATTGGGATCGCCCGCGCGCAGGCGAAAGATCGAAGCCCCTCCCATGCCGTCCAGAGGTTTGAGAATGATATCGGGGTATTGCCCCAGAAACTCCTTTATGCGCTCGGCGCTGCGCGTCACTAGGCTCGGCGGACAGCATTGCGGAAACCAGGCCGAAAACAGTTTCTCGTTGGCATCGCGCAGACTACGGGCTTCATTGATCACCAAGGTGCCCTGAGCCTGGGCAAGCTCCAGCAAGTACGTGGCATAGATGTACTCCATATCAAAGGGCGGATCTTTGCGCATCAAAAGCACTTGGAACTGGGTCAGGGGTATGGTTTCCTCCCCGCTAAACTGAAACCATTGCTGTGCATGGTCCTGCACGCGCAACGCCCTGGAATGCCCGAAAGGGCGGCCATCGCGCAAAAACAAGTCGCCTAGCTCCAGGTAGCCGATCGCCCAGCCCCTGGTCTGCGCGGCCAGCAGCATGGCGAAGCTGCTGTCTTTCTTGATGTTGATCCCACTGATGGGATCCATCACGATAGCAAGCTTAACTCCCACGTTGGCTAATCCAATCGGTGATCCGAAGAAAGCGACAGTCACTCCGCGAGCATAGCCTAAAACCCACCGCGCTACCGCTCTGCGCCCCTAAGCGTACCCGATAGAGCATGACCTCTTCACGCCTGCGCATCGTCACCCGCAAGAGCCCTCTCGCATTATGGCAAGCGCGTTTTGTCCAATCCCGATTAGCCGCTCTGCACCCGCACCTTTCTATAGAGCTGGTCGGTGTCCATACCAGCGGGGATAAGCTCCTCGATGCTCCACTGGCTAAGGTGGGGGGCAAAGGGCTTTTCGTCAAAGAGCTGGAACAACGCTTACTTTGCGGGGCGGCCGATTTGGCTGTGCACTCTATGAAAGACGTCACCGTGGATTTACCCGCAGGCCTGGTGTTACCCGTCGTCCTGGCACGCGAGGACCCGCGTGACGCATTCGTCTCTCAGCAATACGATGACTTGCAGTCTCTGCCTCGCTCCGCCCTCGTTGGCACTTCCAGCCTTCGCCGGCAATGCCAGCTGCGCGCTGTTCGCCCCGATCTCAACCTCCAAAGCTTACGCGGTAATGTCGGCACCCGTTTGCGCAAGCTGGATGAGGGACGGTTCGACGCCATTATACTCGCCGCAGCCGGACTAAAGCGCTTAGGATTAGAAGCACGCATACGCGCGTACCTCGATCCCGAGCTCCTGCTTCCCGCCGTCGGGCAGGGCGCTATCGGCATCGAGTGCCGGGAGGGAGATGAAGATCTCATCCCGCTTATCACACCCTTGGATGACCCTCCCAGCCGGGTATGCGTCTATGCTGAGCGGGCGCTCAACCGCCGCTTGTTTGGCGGTTGTCAGGTGCCCATCGCCGGACATGCCAAGATCCTTCATGGGGAGTTGCGGATGCGAGCGCTCGTCGGTAGCGTAGACGGGACGAGGATCCTGCGCGATGAGATCTGCGGCCAACCCGAACAAGGCGAAGAGCTGGGGAAACGGCTCGCCGAAAAGCTGCTCTCTCAAGGCGCCGATGCCCTATTAGCGGAGTTGCAACACGCGCCATTGGCATGAAAGGAGAAAGGAACCACGAAATCGCTGCCCGGCAGGGCGCAGCATCAGCGACGCATTACCCGTTGCGATACTCCCTTGCATTTCCTATCCTTTGGCGGCATCGTGCGGCGGACACGTTTCCTGGGATCTCATGACGACTTTACCCGACCACTGCCGCTGGCATCCGGCTCCCCTGATTAAGGCGTCCGCTCTGTTGCACGCCAGCGCGGTCGCGGCGACGATCCTGCGCCCGGAAGCCTGGCCCTGGACCGCGGGCGCCGCCGTCGCTGACCATGCGATACTGACCATCGCTGGGCTGTGGCCACGGTGTAGCCTACTGGGACCGAACTGGAAGCGACTGCCGCCGAAAGTGGCGGCGCGGGGCGAGTTGGCCATCACCCTCGACGACGGCCCGGAGCCAGCGGTTACACCCGCTGTCCTCGACCTGCTCGACCGGCATCGTGTGAAAGCCACCTTCTTCTGCATTGGCGAGCGGGCCATGCGTCACCCTGATCTGTGCAGGGAAATCGTCGACCGCGGCCACGCAGTGGAAAACCATAGCTTGCGTCATCGGCACAACTTCGCACTGCTTGGACTTCGCGGCTTTGTCCGAGAGCTCGAAGCCGCCCAGGAAACATTGGCCGCGATCACCGGGATCCGCCCGCTGTTCTTCCGTGCCCCCGCAGGCTTGCGCAACCCCTTGCTCGATCCGGCGCTTTGCCGCCTCGACCTGCGCCTGGTGAGCTGGACCCGCCGCGGCTTCGATACCCGCGACGGCGATCCGGGATCGGTTTCTGCGAGGCTGCTGCACGGACTGAACGGGGGCGACATTTTGCTGCTTCATGACGGCAATGCCGCCCGCACCACTGGCGGCGATGCCGTGATCCTCGATGTCTTGCCACGGTTGCTGGACGCCATCGCCGCTGCCAACCTTCGTCCGGTAACCCTTCGTTCGGTGATTGCATGACCCCTACCTTCACTCGCGCACTGCTCGATGCCGCGGCCGCTCCCTACCTGTCCGTCGGCCATTTGGCCTGGCACTTCGCTCGCGGCAAGCTCGCTCGCGACCCCGCGTTTCTCGGCCTGCTGGAGCGGGGTCTGATCCCAGACAACGCACGTATTCTCGACCTCGGCTGCGGCCAGGGCTTGCTTGCTTCATGGCTCCTTTCGGCGCGCGCTCTGTTCGAAGCCGGCCATTGGCCGACGCAATGGCCGGCAGCCCCAAAACCGAAGGCGTATCGGGGTGTCGAGTTGATGCCGCGCGACGTGCGACGGGCCAGAAGGGCACTCGGCGGGCGGGCGGAGTTCGTCTCGGCCGACCTGCGCACTGCCGACTTCGGCAAGTCCGATGCGGTAGTGATCCTCGACGTGCTGCATTACATCGAGTACTCCGCCCAGGGCGATGTGCTGTCGCGAGTGCGGGATGCACTGGTTCCCGCAAGGGGTGCTGCTGATGCGGGCGGGAAACGCCACCGGCGGCCTCCCGTTCAGGATCTCCAACTGGGTCGATCACCTCGTGGCCTTCACCCGCGGCCATCGGCTTTCCAGACTTTATTGCCGCTCCCTGCAAGATTGGCAGGTCTTGTTGCGCCAGCTCAGCTTCGCCGTGGAGTCGGTGCCGATGAGTCAAGGTACGCCCTTTGCCAACGTGCTGCTTGTTGGCAGGATGGGCCTATCCCCCTCCACCCGAAAGACCTCATGAGCCCGGAAGACCACCTGGCGTCCCTCGCCGCCCACAAAACCGAAGCCCTGCTGTTCTTCTTCACCCTGCTACAGCTCACGGTCATCGTCCTGGCCGCCCGCCTCGGCGGCGAGATAGCGGTGCGCGTCGGACAGTCGGCCGCCGTGGGGGAGATCATCGTCGGAATACTGCTCGGCCCTTCCCTGTTGGGGTGGCTTGCCCCGGAGGTGTTCCACACCCTGTTCCACTCGGCACCGCCGGAGCCGATACAGATCCTGTCCCAGATCGGGTTGATCCTGCTGATGTTCCAGATCGGCCTGGAGTTCGACTTCTCACAGCTTAGCGAGCGCTGCCATCGCGCCGCCGTGACCCGGGTGGCGGCGGCGAGCCTAATCCTTCCCTTCGTCCTCGGCCTAGTCTTCGGCTACTATTCGGCGCCCGTCCTGTCACCGCAAGCCAATCCCACCGCCTCCGCACTGTTCATAGCCACTGCCTTTTCCATTACGGCCCTGCCGATCCTCGGGCGGATCCTGATCGAGTTCAAGATGACCCGGGAGCCGCTGGGGGTCATCGCCATCAGTGCCGCCGCGATCAATGACGTCATCGGTTGGCTGCTGCTGGCGCTGGTGACCACCCTGACGGTGGCCAACTTTGTGGCCTTCGATTTCGCCATCAAGGTGGCTCTGGTGGCCGCCTTCCTACTGGTCAGCTGGTTCGCGCTGCGGCCACTCATGAGGCAGATGGTGCGCCGTTCCCGTCCGCGCCAGGGCAGGCTGTCCAACAATCTCCTGAGCGTGCTGCTGGTGGCCATCTTCCTGTCGGCGATGGCGACCTACAAGCTGGGCATCTTCGCTATTTTCGGCGGCTTCATGATGGGAGTGATCCTGCACGACGAGCACGAGCTGGTCGAGGCCTGGAAGAAGCGCATGGGCCAGTTCGTGCTGGTCTTCTTCCTCCCTATCTTTTTCACCTACACCGGTCTGCGCACCCAGATCGGCGCGCTCGATAGCGCCGCCCTGTGGGGCTGGTGCGCCCTCACCGTGCTGCTGGCGACGGTCGGCAAGTTCGGCGGGGCCTATGGGGCGGCGCGGCTTGCCGGCCTCAACCACCACCAGGCCAAGGTGCTGGGGATCCTGATGAATACCCGGGCTCTGATGGAGCTCATCATCATCAACGTGGGCTACGACCTGGCGTGATCTCCCAGAACATGTTTACCATGCTGGTTATCATGGCGGTCGTGAGCACCGTCGTGACCACACCGTGCCTGCGGGCATGGCTGCCGCGTACCGGGACGGTTATGCCCAGCCCACCCTCAACGCCCGTCCCTCGAGCGCCGGCCGAACAGCAGCGGCAGGCGCAGCAGGAAACCCAGGAATAGGGGCGCAGCGATAGCCCAGCACCTAGGCGCCAATGGGTTCGGCCTTCGCCGGCGATGATGTGCAGGCGTCAAAGGGTGACGGAAGCCCACGCAGCTAGGAGCCTGTCGGACAAAGCGAAGCACAAGTCGACACGCCAGGCATTGTTGCGCCAGCGAGGTCGCCGTTAAACTGAACACATGCCGCGATCACCAATTGAACGGATCAGGGAAAAGATTAGACTTCGGCAGTACGACATGACCGTGCCTGCTATGCAGGAGATGGCCGAAGACAATCTTGATATTGCCGACATCGAGCATGCTGTTCTGAACGGGCGTGTTAGACGGATCCAAGGGGGGAACAAATATGTCATTGAGGGATTGGCTACGGATGGTGTGACCCGGGTGGAAGGAGGGCATCCCCTCGTATTCCTTCCCCCTGCCAGGGGGAAGGCTAGGATGGGGGTAGAGACGTGCCATGAGTGATATGACTCGAATCCATCCTGTGGCCAAAGAGCGTGCGCGCACGCTGCGAACCGCGATGAGCGATGCCGAAAAGCGGCTTTGGGAGCGGCTGCGCAAGCGGCAAGTCGGCGCCTATCGGTTTCGCCGTCAGCATCCATTGGGACGCTATATCGTGGATTTCGTCTGTCTCGAAGCGAGGCTTGTGGTCGAGGTGGATGGCGGGCAGCCTGTGGAACGGGTGGGCCACGAGCAAAAGCGCAGCGCGTGGCTCGGAAAGCATCGATTCCGTGTATTGCGGTTTTGGAACCATGAGGTCATGAACCAAACTGAGGCCGTGATGACCGTCATAAGTGAAGCGCTTCATGGGAGCGTTCAACCCCCATCCTCACCTTGTATCTTGATCCCATGTCAATTAAAAAACAATTTGATACGCTGTGGAGCTTGTGGGCAAAGGGGCGCGCGGTGGGAAACGCGCAGCGTTTTCCACGGCAAGCGCCCCGGTGCGCCGCAGGCGCATTGTCGTGCGCCCACGAGGGCGCTTCATCAGCACGGTGCAAG
>JBOIEG010000578.1:0-1846 GCA_050740915.1 Gammaproteobacteria bacterium
CTTGCACCGTGCTGATGAAGCGCCCTCGTGGGCGCACGACAATGCGCCTGCGGCGCACCGGGGCGCTTGCCGTGGAAAACGCTGCGCGTTTCCCACCGCGCGCCCCTTTGCCCACAAGCTCCACAGCCTCAATAAGATTGTTTAAAACGATGGGAAACAACCTCCCGCTCAGACTCATACCTGAATTGGAATTGACTGCCGTGGCAAGCATTTGAATCTTGCGCAGGCTCAGCTCAATCGGTTCACGGCCTCCATTGATCTGTTCAAGACGCTTTGGCGGCGGATGAAAACCCTGGCCCGCGGCACGGACTTCAGCAACATCTTCATCCTTATAGCGGTAACTCGATCGTGAAGCAGACGCCGCCGCCTTTGCGCGCGGCCCAACTCGCGTCCCCGCCATGCTGGCGCGCGATACGGCGGACAAGCCATAAACCCAATCCCATGCCAGTTCCGGATTCGGCTGTGCCCGGCAAGCGGTAGAACGGTTCGAAGATGCGCTCCCGCTCGCTCTCCGGTACACCTGGGCCACGATCACATACCGTGATGCGTGCCGTGTTTTGATCGGCTGCGATCTTCACCTCCATCAATTCCGCAGGCGCGTGGCGCTGTGCGTTCTCCAAGAGATTGCGGATCGCGCGGCGTAGAAAGCGCGCATCGCCCTGCACGCGTACGCTTGCGCCTTCCACCCGGGCCCGGCTCTGTGCCGCTTCCTCAGTGGCGAGCGCGAGCAAGTCGACCGTTTCGCGTGCCATCGGTTCGCTGCCGCTATCCAATCGGCTGGCAAGCAACAGCTCGCCGATCAAAGCATCGAGCTCGCCGATGTCATGCTCGAGGCGGAGGCGGAGGCGAAGGTCTGGGCGTCGCTCGGTGTCGAGCAGTTCGAGTGCCATGCGGATGCGTGCAAGGGGTGAGCGCAGCTCATGCGAGGCCGCCGCGAGCATCGCCCGCTGAGCACCAACCAGCGCCTCGATGCGCGCCGCGGCGTCGTTGAAGCGGCGCGCGAGCTCGGCGATCTCATCGCGACCATGAACCTCGATGCGTGCCGATAGATCTCCTTGCCCGAGCGCCATCACCTGTATTTGCAGGCGTTCCAAGCGTCGCGCGAGTCGACGCGCGACCATCCAGGCCATCAGCGCCGCAATCAGTGCAAGCACACCGAGGTGCACAAACGGGGGCGCGCGACCCCATGGCGCTCGCATGACGGCGAGCACAACGCGGCCGTCGGGCAGATCGATTCGGACCTTGCCGCGGTGCCAGTGTCTCTGCCGTTCCTCAGGGAGTTGTGAGGGGAATTCTGTGGAACCGGCTGTCGCCAACTGGCGGCCGGTGGCATCGTACAGCGCAAACCCGACGCGCAGTCGTTCGTGCAGATGCGTCAGCGTTTCTTGCTGTACCTCCATAGGAGCATCGCTCGGAGGCAGCAGATCGACGAGCACCGATCCGATCCCGGCGAGCGGCGTGCGCTCCGGCCGGTCCACGCTGTGCAACCAGAACAACGCGCCGGCGAGGAGCGCAAAGACCACCAGCACGGCGAGGAAACCCAGCCAGATCTGCACCCACAGGCGATGGCGCGGTCCGCGCGCATGACGGTGACCGTGAGGCATCAAATGCTGTCCTGTTTCTGCGCGAACACGTAGCCTGCGCCGCGCACGGTGAGGATCCGTTGCGGATCCTTCGGGTCGTCTTCGATCGCAGCGCGTATGCGCGAGACATGTACGGCGATCGTGTCCTTCCGGTAAGCCTGCATGAATTCCGCTGAGGTTCTTGATATCGTCAGTTGCCGCTTTAGGAGTGCAGGAAGGACAGCTGATGGTAGCCGCAAAGATACGGGCGGGTACACCCGCAC
>JBOIEG010000579.1:0-1658 GCA_050740915.1 Gammaproteobacteria bacterium
GGGACCTTAGCTGGCGGTCTGGGCTGTTTCCCTTTCCACGACGAACCTTATCACCCGCCGTGTGTCTCCCGTGCTCACACTTCCCGGTATTCGGAGTTTGCAATGGTTTGGTAAGCCGAGATGGCCCCCTAGCCATAACAGTGCTCTACCCCCGGGAGTGATACACGAGGCGCTACC
This sequence comes from Gammaproteobacteria bacterium, assembly GCA_050740915.1. Classification (GTDB taxonomy): domain Bacteria; phylum Pseudomonadota; class Gammaproteobacteria; order JBOHHR01; family JBOHHR01; genus JBOHHR01. The sequence goes on from JBOIEG010000579.1 coordinate 178, forward strand.
TAAATAGCTTTCGAGGAGAACCAGCTATCTCCGGGCTTGATTAGCCTTTCACTCCGATCCACAGCTCATCCCCCAATTTTTCAACATTGGTGGGTTCGGGCCTCCAGCAGGTTTTACCCTACCTTCACCCTGGCCATGGATAGATCGCCCGGTTTCGGGTCTACTCCCAGCGACTGAACGCCCTATTCGGACTCGGTTTCCCTGCGCCTCCCCTATACACGGTTAAGCTTGCCACTGAGAAGTAAGTCGCTGACCCATTATACAAAAGGTACGCAGTCACCTGCCAAAAGGCAGGCTCCCACTGCTTGTACGCATGCGGTTTCAGGTTCTATTTCACTCCCCTCTCCGGGGTGCTTTTCACCTTTCCCTCACGGTACTGGTTCACTATCGGTCGGCAGGGAGTATTTAGCCTTGGAGGATGGTCCCCCCATATTCAGACAGGATTCCACGTGTCCCGTCCTACTCGATATCACCTGTGGATTGTTTTCGTGTACGAGGCTATCACTCGCTACGGCCAGACTTTCCAGACTGTTCCACTAACGCACCACGGGCTTCATGGGCTGGTCCGCGTTCGCTCGCCGCTACTAACGGAATCTCGGTTGATTTCTTTTCCTCCGGGTAATGAGATGTTTCAGTTCCCCGGGTTTCGCCTCACTACCCTATGGATTCAGGTAGTGATGACCACCAAGGTGGTCGGGTTCCCCCATTCGGACACCCCCGGATCAAAGCTTGTTTGCCAGCTCCCCGAGGCTTTTCGCAGGCTACCACGTCCTTCATCGCCTCCTGCCGCCAAGGCATCCACCACATGCGCTTAGTCACTTGACCATATAACCCCAAACAAATTGGGTTATCAGATAACTGACATTTCGCGATCGCAGTGTTCCTTGACTGTATCCAAGCCAATCTTGAATAAGTCTTGGATCACAGAGAAAATACAAACTTTTCTCTTACCTTGCGACAATTTCCAATTTGTTAAAGAGCTACAAAATCGATCTCTAGCAGCCAGTGACCACTGGCTGCTAGAGATCGGCCTCCCAGCTGGTGGAGCTGACCGGGCTCGAACCGGCGACCTCCTGCTTGCAAAACAGGTGCTCTCCCAACTGAGCTACAGCCCCGAACACACCCACCCATGGGTTTCTTGGTGGGTCTGGGTGGATTTGAACCACCGACCTCACCCTTATCAGGGGTGCGCTCTAACCAACTGAGCTACAGACCCAAACTCGTCCACCCTCAAGGGTCTGCGCTCACACTTGTCTCCAGTGTGAGACGCCCAGCTCGACGCCTGCTTTTCCTCGTAAAGCGCTCGAAATTTAGCCTTGACTCGCGGCTGGACGCAGCGCATTCCCCGCGCCTGGGATCAGCTAATTTGTGTGGGCACTTACGCCGTTGTCGTCGATAACCTTAGAAAGGAGGTGATCCAGCCGCAGGTTCCCCTACGGCTACCTTGTTACGACTTCACCCCAGTCATGAACCATACCGTG
>JBOIEG010000580.1:0-4067 GCA_050740915.1 Gammaproteobacteria bacterium
GTGGAACATCCGCCGGCTGGCGGTGCTGGCGGGCTAAAAAGCGGGCCGAGAAGAGTCTGTCCATCATCAACTCACGGAGTCGATCACCTTGATGACCACCCGAACCTCGATTTTGGCGCTCAACACGTACGTTATGGCTTTGGTGTTCAACCTAAGTCCGACAGGCTCCTAGAACGGCCCGGATTCCGAGCACCGCCGGAAAGCCAGGGCCAGGGGCGAGTACCCGAGCGCCAGCGAAGCTGGCCGGAGCCGAAGGCGGCCCTGTTTGGCGCGCCGAGGATGCAACGCGAGATCCCGAGCGCAACAGATTTTTTCACAAGCTCTGAGGCTGCTACCTACATCTCACCAGACACCTTATCCCATTCCCGTTTCAAGCGTGTTGCGGACACCGTCTCCGCCGTGCCTAAGTCCTGGGCAAACAGGGATACTCGGAATTCTTCTAACAGCCAGCGAAAACGCTGTGCGGAGGCCTGTTCGGGCTTGCTTTCCGAGGCGGCTTTCCATGCTTGCCACAGAGGTGCGATCTGTGCGTAGCGCTCGCGATCTTGTGCTGGCTCCTGTTCGAGCTTGTCCAAACGCCTGTCGATAGCCTGGAGGTAACGGGGCAGGTGTTGCAACCATTCGGGCGGGGTGTCGGAAATGAATCCCTTGTGGATCAGGGCGGATAATTGCTGGCGGATATCCGTTATGGCCTGCAATAAGGTAGCGCCCCCTTTCTGAGTGATCCGTCGCCGTAATTTTTGATAGCGTTCCAATATCGCGCCGACAAGCTGACACAAGTCATTGGCAGTCGTTATCAAGTGAGCTTTTCTGCGCTCAAGCAAGGTCTCGAAGCCCTGCTGAGACCTCAGATCCGCCATGTCTACCAGAAAACACCGATCCACGGTGGCCTTGAGCAGATCGTCACGCAGCTCGCTCGGGCTGCCTACCGAGGCATAGTACAAGCACATCTTGTCGAAGCTCGGCAGATGTTTGCTGAGATAAGCCATTTCTTTGGCGAGCACGAGCATGAATAACCGGCGTAAGCCCTGCCGCTGCACACTCGTGGCGCGCTCGGAGTTATCGAACACACGGATGGAAACGGAACGGCCATTGTCTTGCAGGGCTGGAAAACCGTTAAGCGTAATACCTTGTTGTACCGAGGTGATGCGCTCTGACAAGGTCCCAAAATCCCAGCGAACGATCTCATCGCGCTCGATACCCCCAATGCAGCGCGTCGCTGAATATCGCCTGGGTTTCGGCCATCAGCTCGGCTTGCAAGGCATTGAGATCTCGGCTTTCGGCGACTACTTGACCGTCTGGGGTAACAACTTGATACAAAATGTGAAGATGTGGGGGTAGCCGGTCGAGCCGCCAACCGTCCATTGGAACGCCCACCCCGGTCATGCGCCTTAATTGGTTGCTGATGGCGGATAACAAGCCGTCTTGTCCGAAGGGCAGTGCCTCGACACAGGCCTTGGCAAACGCCGGGGCGGGGACGAAACTGCGGCGCAGATTTTTGGGCAGGGTCCGGATCAGCGCCGTTATCTTTTCATGCAAGAGGCCGGGTACCAACCACTGTAAACGCTTGCTCGATATTTGCCCGAGTAGGGAGAGCGGTATGCTGGCGCTGACCCCATCGCAGGGATGACCGGGTTCAAACCGGTATCGAAGGTGTATAGTGCCACTGTCGACCTGCAGCTTTGAGGGGAACTCTTGCTCGCACACGGGCTTGGTGCCGTCGCGCACGAGAGTGTCCTGACCAAAAAACAAGAGCCGCGCGTCCTCTGCTTCCACCTGCGTACGCCAGGCTTCAAACGTCTTAGCGCAACAGACATGGGATGGGATTCGCTGCTGGTAGAAGTCAAAGATGGCTTCCTCATTCACCAAGATGTCGCGTCGCCGGCTGCGATTTTCCAGCTCCGCTACCGATTCCAGGAGCGTTCGGTTATGGGCAAAGAATGCGGCTTTGCACTCGAAGTCTCCTTCGACTAAGGCGGATTGGATAAAGATCTTTCTCGCTTCCGCCGGGTCTATCTTGGCGTAGTCAGTTTTGCGTTTTGTCGCCAAGGTCAGCCCGTATAAGCTCACCCGTTCGTAGGCCACCACGCTTGCGCGCCGCTTTTCCCAGTGCGGTTCAAAGCAATGTCGCTTCACCAGTAGTGCGGCGACCTCTTCGATCCAAGACGGTTCGATCGCGGTCACGATTCGGGCATATAAACGCGAGGTTTCCAAAAGCTCTGCCGCCACTAGCCATTTTGGCGGTTTCTTGGCCAGTGCGAAAGCGGGGAAGACGTTAAACTTCACGCCGCGGGGTCCTTCAAATACGCCCTTGTCTGACTGAAATCCAATGTTCCCAAGAAGGCCCGTCAACAAGGCGCGATGCAGTGCGGGGTAGGGCGCTGGGCTGTCGTGGGTTTTATATCCAAAATCATGCATCAGCGCACGCAACTGGCTGTGTACGTCCGCCCATTCGTGCATGCGCGGGTACGATAGGAACAGTGACCGACATAGCTTGCGGAGCTTATTTTGGGACAGATGGCGGGACTGCTCTTGGTAGAACCGCCAAAGATTGAGGTACCAAAGGAAATCGGAGCGCGGATCGCGAAAGCGCTCATGCGCTTCATCTGCGGCCGCTTGGCTCTCCGTGGGGCGTTCTCTGGGATCTTGCGCGCTTGAGGGCCGAGGCGATGATCAATATCTCCGCCAGGCAGCCTTCCGCGTTGGCCGCAACCAGCATGCGCGCGATGCGCGGGTCGATGGGTAGACGGGCGAGCAAGGAGCCTATCGGCGTGAGCTCCCGCGCCTCGGTCAAGGCCATTAACTCCTGCAGTAGTTGATAGCCGTCTTTTATATACCGCCCCTCGGGCGGGTCTATGAAAGGAAACGCTTCAATATCTTGAAACTTTAGGTACTTAAGTCGCAGGATCACGGTGGCCAAGCTGGCCCGCTGGATCTCGGGGTCGGTAAAAGGCGAGCGTTGGGCGAAATCATCTTCCGAGTACAAGCGTATGCAGACCCCAGCCGCCACCCGGCCACATCGTCCTTTGCGCTGCTCGGCGGAAGCTTGCGAGATCGGTTCCACCGGAAGCCGTTGCACTTTGCGGCGCGGATTGTAGCGCTTGATGCGGGCCAGCCCGGTGTCGATGACGAACCGGATCCCCGGCACGGTGAGTGAAGTCTCAGCGATGTTGGTGGCCAAAATGATGTGTCGGCGCGCATGGGCTTGGAACACGCGATCTTGGTCGGCGCTGCTCAAACGCGCGAACAGGGACAGGATATCGGTATCGGGCGGGTGGTGTTTGCGCAAAGTCTCCGCCGTTTCCCGGATCTCGCGTTCCCCCGGTAGGAAGATCAAGATATCCCCGCTTGACTCCTGCGCCACCTCGTCCACCGCCGCCGCGATGGCTTGCTGCAGGTCGTCTTCACCTTGGTCCTCGCTCACCCGCGGACGATAGCGCAACTCTACGGGGTAAGTTCGGCCTGAAACTTCGATAATAGGGGCGCCATTAAAATGCTGAGAGAGGCGCTCCGGGTCTATAGTCGCCGAGGTGATGATCACCCTGAGCTCCGGGCGCCGAGGCAGCAGTATCTTCAGATAACCCAGGAGGAAGTCGATGTTCAGAGTGCGCTCATGCGCTTCGTCGATGATCAGGGTGTCATAGGCTTCAAGCCAGCGATCCCCTCTGGGTTTCCATCAAAGCGATCCCATCGGTCATCAGCTTAATCAGCGTGTCTGGGCCGACGCGTTCGTTAAAGCGGACTTGGTAACCGACGATCTGCCCCACGTCGGTGTTTAACTCATTCGCGATGCGAGCGCAGAGGCTGGCGCGGCGATGCGGCGGGGTTGGGTATGGCCTATCATACCGTATACCCCTCTCCCAGCCGCCAGGCAGATCTGCGGGAGTTGGGTCGATTTTCCCGAACCGGTCTCGTCGCACACCACGAGAACTTGTTCCGCCCTCAGAGTTTGTGAAAAAACCTACTGCGCTCGGGATCTCGCGTTCCGGCGGTGCTCGGAATCCTCATGTATTTCAATATACACTGCGGTTCCTGCGCTCCGGCGGAACGCGACCTTCCTTCGCTCG
>JBOIEG010000581.1:0-1835 GCA_050740915.1 Gammaproteobacteria bacterium
CAAGCCCCGCAGGGGCGAGTCTCAAGGATGAGACGAGCAACCGGAGTGTATAGTGAAATACATGAGGATCCCGAGCACCGCCGGAACACGATATCCCGAGCGCAGCAGATTTTTTCACTAGCTCTGAAGAGGGAGGTGGGCACAGTAGCAGCGCAGCGCTATTTCGGGCTGTGTCCGTAGGCGCCAAGGGTAACACTTTTGTGTGAGGTTGAACGTGGCAGCGGAAATCGCAGGCAACTATAGAATCCTCGAAAAGCTCGGGGAAGGCGGCATGGGCGAGGTGTTTAAAGGGCTCGACCTGGCCCTAGAGCGCAATGTTGCCATCAAAGCGTTGCGTCCAGAGTTAACGCAGCACCCCGAGATCCTAGAACGCTTTCGCAAAGAAGCGGTGGCTCTCGCCAGGCTTAATCATCCCAATATCGCGACCTTGTACAGCTTTGTCTCTCACGGGGAAGGCTATTACATGGTGATGGAGTTTGCCCCTGGCAAGACGCTGGGCCGCATCATCGCGGAACATAGGGAGGGCCTTTCCTGGAGACGGGCGCTATCACTCTTCCGTCAAGCCCTGCAGGCCATTGAGCATGCGCACCTTTAAGGCATCATTCATCGGGATATCAAACCGCCGAATATGATGCTGAACGATAGGGGGACCCTCAAAGTCTTGGACTTCGGCATCGCGCGCGTGCTCGACGCTACGCGCTTCACCCGCACCGGTCTTGTGGTCGGCACGCCTAAGTACATGGCCCCGGAACAGATCCAGGGTCGCCAGGTCGACGCTCGTTCGGACATCTATGCTTTGGGCATCGTCTTATACGAGATGGTGACTGGGCAGGTGCCGTTCTTAGCCCCAAGCGAGTACGATCGCCCAGCTTGAACAGCCGCCCACACCGCTACGGGAGCTCGTTCCGCTGCTTCCGAAGGCTATCGAAGAGGCTGTGGTGCGAGCGCTTGCGAAGACACCTGAGGAGCGTTTTCAAACCGTTATTGAGTTCATGGACGCGCTCCAAGAACCATTGGAGTCCAACGAGCGTTTGCCGAGCGCGCTATCGCCATCCACGCTGATGGAACGTCGGATTGCGGCGGAGGGCGACCACGTCGGCAAGCAAGGTTCCACCGCTTCGCTGCTCGCATTCCCGCGTGCATCGGAGCTACGTCAAACAAAGGGAGCGGTGGCCTCCACCGCGAGCATGATAGTGATAGGAGCGACTGCCCTTGACATGCACTCCGAGGACAAACCGAGGGTGGTGTCGCTGGAGCGGGCCATCGCGCGGCGGGAGGATGCGCGGGAAAAGCACACCGACCCCGGGAGCTCAGGCTCCGCCGGGAGTTCCGGTGAAGGGGCTAGGCAAGCCCGCCCTCGCCAAAAACCATGCCTTGGCTCGATTCGGTGGCGCCATACGATCGGGGGCCCTCGTATTCTGGGGTGCGCTCATCAAGAGGCGGGAGGTGGCTATCGCTTTCGGCGTGGTTACGATCGCGGCCTCATCGGTCATCATCTACGCCACGATGTTTTCTTCGCCGCCCCTGGAACATTCGCCAGAGCGGGTGCCTGCCCTGGTCAAGCAAGGTAAGAGCGCGCTGGCGGATGGCAAGCTCACCGAGCCGCTTGAAGATAATGCCCTAGGAGCCTGTCGGACTTAGGTTGAACACCAAAGCCATAACGTACGTGTTGAGCGCCAAAATCGAGGTTCGGGTGGTCATTAAGGCGATCGACTCCGTGAGTTGATGATGGACAGACTCTTCTCGGCCCGCTTTTTAGCCCGCCAGCCCCGCCAGCCGGCGGATGTTCCACGCCATCGTCACCAACGACCACTCTCCCCGTACGGCTTCAACGC
>JBOIEG010000582.1:0-23429 GCA_050740915.1 Gammaproteobacteria bacterium
CCCATGTCTCCAGCGGCGTGCGTTCAGCCGGCTGCAACTTGATCGCCACGCGGGTGTTCGGCATGAGCGAGACCATAGCAATCACTGGAAAGTCTGTAAAGTTATTTAAGGGACACTACACTAGCTACGAAACCTTTTGACCAATGGACTCCTGACGAGCGTAAGCGGGCGGAGCGTGTGTGCCAAAACTATGACTCGGTCGGAATCATGTGTCTAAAGCATTAAAGGGGCCATGCTCACATTATTCTCGCAACTCGAGCTCCCATTTTTGTCCAACAGTGGGGCCGGGTGAGCCCGTAGGACGGAATAGGCTGCAAGGCCGTATTCCGCCGAATGCGAAGCATCGGAGCGGCATGGATGCCGCCGGCCAGGATAGGAGGTCTTCTTCGCATGCGTTCAGTTCGACGTCGGCGTCATGCGGCGGATCACGCTTCGCTAATCCGCGCTTCACACGCTACGGCGCGACCGATACCGACACCATACCCTGGGGATGATCGGCGGCCTTGGGCCGGATCACGATCTCCACATCACGATCGAGGAGAGTAATGAAATGCATAAGCCGCTCTGAGGAGAACCGGCTGAGCTTGTAGTTCGCCAACTCAGAGACGTGCGGCTGCGGAATGACAAAGAGCTTGGCTGCCTTCACCTGGGTGAGACCGCGATCTTTGATGAGCTCATTTACCCGCATCGCAAGCTGCACCTTGAGCCTGCGCTCGCCGGCATCGGCAAAGCCCAAGTCTTCAAACACGTTTCCGCTCCCCGCTTCAACCACATCACGCTTTTTTGCCATAACGTACCTCGTAATCGCCTTGCGCCGCTTTTAATCGTTCATGAATCAACCTCGTATCGCTCTTCGCCGTGCTGATACCGGAAGGCGATTTCTTCTGAAAGCAGTGCAGTACATATACCGCTTCCTTAAACCGCACGGTATAGCCCACGCGATATGTGTCGCCTCGAAAACCCTCCACAATCTCCAACACGCCCGGCCCCTCGACTTTCCATGGCTTCGCCGACGGCGGCGTTCCACCAAGTTGCACCACCCCGAGCGCGTATCCAATGTCATCGATGACTTGTTCCGGGAAGGCCAGCAAATCTTTCTTTGATGATCCGACCCAGTGCAGGGGCTTTCCGAGGAAGACGCACGGCTCACAGGCAATATTATACCTTGATAGGTATATCCGCACGATAACGGAACGTATCTTGAAACGTTAACCTCAGCGAGTTTATCGGTGTCAGCGGCGGCGTGAAATTATGGTGAAATCGCCGGGATAAAAATAGGCGGAGAGAGTGGCGGTACAAGGCGAAATGGTACCTGGCTCACGTAGTCTTTCACGATCGTGTGGCCCCTGGGGGGTAGTGCCCTTCGCGCAGCTGTCAAGGGGCATTCAGTTTTCCCCAGTTGAGGGTCGTGTTGGAGAAGAAGCTCAACCCCTGGGTGTCGGCGGCCGTGAGCAGAAAGAGATACAGTGCGAGCGAAAAGAAAAGATGAAACAACAATCCCGGACTTTCAAATTGCTAGCTTCAAGCGAGTTTTAGAACGGCGCTGACATCCGGTTACGGGGGCACTACAACTACTACGGTGTACGCAATAACTCGCGTGCGCTGTATCGCTTCTTCACCGGGGCCATGGCCTGTGCGTCCAACTGAACTGGCGACGCAGCTATACGTGGGCCCAGTTTCAAAGGGTTCTTGCGTGCGTCGCGATCAACGTGTCTCGTATCACCGAGCCTCGGCAGCTACGGGTGTTTGCAGCAGGCTGTCGCCTTGCACCGCGGGAGCGAGTACGACTGAGGAACCCGATGCAGAAATACTGAACGCCGAGATCTGCACGGGAGGCGTCGGGTAACCGGCGTCCCGACCGTAGAGCAACTAAGAGCTTAGCCTGATTCCTGCTTGACAGGTCGAAAACTCCGGGCCTATAGTTGGGCGCTGTGGAGGAATGTGGGGAAAAGTGGTCTATAATTGGCGCCAGAGGGCTAAGTTTTGCTTCGAGGGATCAGCACACTCAACCTAGACACCAAAGGTCGGCTGGCGATCCCCAGCCGCTTGCGTGAACAGCTGGCCGATATGTGCGAAAACCAAATGGTACTTACCCTAAATCTGCTCGACCGTTGCCTATGGCTATATCCCCTTCCGCAATGGGAAATCATCGATGCCAAGCTGGGGGCGCTCTCCGACTTCGATAAGCAGAGCCGCCGCACTAAACAGATGATGTTGGGATACGCAACCGAATGCGCCTGCGACAGTCAGGGGCGGATCCTGATCCCGCCGGTGCTGCGCGAGTTTGCGGGCCTAAAGAACAAAATAACGATCCTGGGACAGAGAAACAAGCTCGAGATCTGGGACGATGAACGGTGGAGTCAGCAGCGCGACGAATTGCTGGATCACCTTGGCAAAGAGACCGGGGAACCCTCAGAGTTGTTGCGACAACTTGCGTTATGAGCGTTCGCACGCAACGGAACCATGTACCTGCATACCCCTGTGCTACGGGAAGAGGTGCTGAATCAACTCCGGATCCAGAAGGAAGGAATTTATGTGGATTGCACCTTTGGTCGCGGAGGGCACAGCAAAGCGATACTGAGTCAGATCGGAGACAACGCTAGGCTTATCGCCATAGACCGCGATCCGGAAGCTTTAGAGGCGGCACAGCGAGAGTTGGCCTCGGATCGGCGTTTCCATATCGAGCAAGGCCCATTTACCATGCTAGCGACACTGGCCGAGAAATTGGGTATAGAAGCAAAGGTCGATGGGGTCTTGTTTGATCTCGGCATATCTTCGCCGCAGTTGGAGAACCCAAGGCGTGGCTTCAGCTTTTTACACCAGGGACCGTTGGACATGCGCATGGACCCGGGTGTTGGGGTTTCGGCGGCGGCTTGGTTGGCAGCGGCGTCAAACCAGGAAATCGCCCGAGTCATTAGAGAGTATGGCGAGGAGCGCTACGCCAAGACCATCGCGCGAGCCATCGTGGAGGTGCGCAAGCGAACGCCCCTGGAAACAACAGAACAACTGACCCGTCTAGTGGAACGGGTCAAACCGGTGCACGAGCGAGCTATCCATCCGGCGACGCGCTGTTTTCAGGCGATCCGGATCTTCATTAACGACGAAGTCAACCAGCTGAAAACGGCGCTAGGGCAAGCCGTGAACATTTTGCGTCCCTGCGGTAGGCTTCTTGTCATCAGCTTTCATTCCCTAGAACACCGTAGCGTCAAACGGTTTTTCACCGAGCAGGCGCGCGGCGATCCGTATCCTCCGGAACTTCCGATAATGCAGTCGCAGATGAAACCCCGCCTGCGCATCGTTGGCCGCCCGATCCACCCCGAGCCGATGGAGATCTGCAGCAATCCACGCTCTCGCAGCGCAACCCTGCGGGTGGCTGAAAAATTGCCATGATACGCCCGCTCGCGATCATCGTTTTATTTCTGGCCACGGTCAGCTCCGCGCTGGCCAGCATCTGGGTGCGCCATGAGGCGCGAAAGCTTGTTCAGCAGCTGCAGGCCCTGGATGAAGTACGTGACGAGCTCCATGAGGAATGGGGTCGGCTCCAGCTGGAGCAAGCGACTTGGGGCACCCATAGCCGGCTGGAGGCCATCGCGCGCAAAAATCTGGGCATGACCATGCCGCGCGGCGAACAAGCCATCGTGGTATCGCCATGAGCACCCAAAAACACCCCTCCAAACGATACCGGTTTGCGATCAGCTTGGTGCTGCTCGCCGCGGTTTTACTCTGCGAGCGGGCACTTGACTTGCAGTTCGCACGTAAGGGTTTTCTGCAAAGCCAGGGCAATGATCGTTACCTGAGGACCGTGGCGATGCGTGCCAACCGGGGCACGATCACAGATAGAAACGGCGAACCCTTGGCGATCAGCACGCCGGTATATTCCGTTTGGGTGGACCCGGGGGAGTTTCTTCGCCAGCGCGGACGCTGGCCTGAGCTAGCTCAGCTTTTGGATTTTGACCTAGGACGCATGAAGCACACGGTCAATGCCCATGCCGATCGCAAGTTTTTGTTCCTCCGGCGTCAGGTAGATCCCGAGCTTGCGCGTCGGGTCATAGCCTTGGGTGTCTCTGGGCTATCCCTGCAACGCGAGTATCGTCGTTACTATCCCACCTCCGAGGTGACGGCGCAGGTCATCGGCTTTACTAATATCGACGACCAAGGACAAGAAGGCATCGAGCTAGCCCACGAGGCGGAGCTGCGCGGAATTCCCGGGGCTAAGCGCATCATCCAAGATCGCCTGGGGCGGGTGGTGGAAAATGTAGCGCGCTTGCGAGCGGCGCAGCCTGGCCGGGACCTTAGCCTGAGTCTCGATCGCCGGCTGCAATACGTCGCTTATCGCGAGCTTAATTCCGCTCTGCGCGAGCTAGGTGCACGAGCGGGTTCCGTGGTGATTCTGAACCCACAAACGGGCGAAGTGCTTGCCATGGTCAACCAACCTTCGTTTAACCCTCACCGGCGCGGCGAGATAAGCGCTCGCGCCTTCCGCAACCGGGTGGCCACGGATCTCTTTGAGCCCGGCTCGACCATCAAGCCGTTCACGGTGGCGGCCGCCTTGGAGACCGGCCGCTACCATCCGAGCACTCCCATCGATACGCAGCCGGGGTATATCAAGCTTGGACGTCAAACCGTGCGCGATCTGCACAACTACGGGGTGCTGGATGTCTCCGGGGTGATAAAAAAATCCAGCAACGTCGGCGCCAGCAAAATCGCAATGTCTCTACAGCCCGGCCTGCTGTGGCGAATGTTCTCCAGAGTCGGGTTTGGACACTCGAGCAGCAGCGGCTTTCCGGGTGAGCACTTAGGAAGGCTCCGCCATTACCGGGGATGGAAGCCCATCGACCAGGCCACGATGGCGTTCGGTTACGGGCTGTCTGTGACTGGCTTACAGCTTGCCCGTGCTTACTGTTCGATCGCCACCGACGGTCTTCTGCGGCCGCTCACGTTTCAACGCCGCGGCACACCTGTGACGGGGGAACGGGTGATGAGCGTGAAGACCGCACGGCTAGTGCGCTCTATGCTCGAGCGGGTAGTGCAAGAGGGCACCGGCACGCGGGCGAGGGTGGCGGGGTACCGGGTTGCTGGCAAAACCGGCACCGTGCACAAGAACCTCGATGGCCGATATTCAAACGAGCATTATATCGCCCTTTTTGCGGGCATGGTGCCGGCCAGCCGCCCGCGACTAGTGGCTTTGGTGATGGTAGATGAGCCACGGCGAAGCAAGCACTTTGGCGGAGAAACAGCGGCACCCTTATTTGGCGCCATCATGGCCGATGCCGTGCGGCTGATGAATATCCCGCCCGATGCCCTCCCCGCGACCCCCACCCGCTTGGCGGCGGCGAGGCCGGAGCCATGATGCCGGCCCCGATCCCAAAAGGTCTGTGTTTGGCTGAGCTGCTTGCGGGGATGGTGCCGCTAGAGGGCCACCTTGCGGCGATGGAAGTAAGTGGCTTGGCCATGGATAGCCGCGGGGTGCGGCCTGGAGACCTCTTCGTGGCGTGTGCGGGCAGCTCTACCCATGGTGCGAGATTCCTCGCGCAAGCCTTCCGCGCCGGCGCCGCGGCTGCCTTGCTGGAAACAGACTCCCGAAAGCTCGATCTGGCCTCCTTTCCCGGCCCCGTCATCTCGGTGCTGGATCTCGGTAAAAAGGCGTCTTTGCTCGCGCACCGCTTTTTCGGCCAGCCGTCGCGGGATCTGACTGTGATCGGGGTCACCGGCACCAATGGAAAGACCTCGGTGAGCCATTTTATCGCCCAGGCGCTCAACGGATCTGCGGCGGGCCCCTCGGCCTTGATCGGGACCTTGGGCCACGGAAGCGTCGGACGGCTCACACCGCAGCACATGACCACACCGGATCCCATCACCGTGCATCGACTGCTGGCTGGCCTGTTGCAGCAGGGCGTCCGTTCGGTGGCGATGGAGGTATCTTCGCATGCTTTGGCTCACGCCCGGGTCGATTCGGTGGCGTTTGATACGGCGGTGTTTACCAATCTAAGCCGCGATCATTTGGACTATCACGGCGACATGCAGCGCTATGGGGAAGCCAAGAAAAAGCTATTTCGCCGCTTCGGATTACAAAACGCGGTCATTAACCTCGACGATCCGTTCTCCTCGGAGCTGATAGCGGCGTTGCCGGGCGAGGTTTCCCTGATCGGCTATAGCTTAGGGCCGGGTGATGTGAAGAGCGGGAAAACGCTGCATGGACGGCTGCTGCAAGCGTCCAGGCGAGGAATACAGGTTCAGGTGGTTTTTGGCGCCGCGGAAGGAGTCATCCAGAGCCCCTTGCTCGGGCGGGTCAATGCACAAAACCTGCTCGCCGCGATGGGGGCTTTGCTCGCGACCGGGGTCCCATTTACGCGGGCGGTGGAAACCCTATCGCCCGTCTCCGCGGTGCCCGGACGCTTGGAAGTGTTCCGTGCTGGAGCGGGACAAGCCACAGTTATCGTGGACTACGCCCACACCCCGCACGCGCTGCAGGAAGCGCTCTCCGCGATCAGAGCACTCTGCTCAGGGCGGCTGTGGTGCGTGTTTGGCTGTGGAGGCGACCGGGATCCGGGAAAACGCGCCGAGATGGGAAAAATCGCGGCACGGCTTGCCGATCGCATCGTGCTCACCGACGACAACCCGCGTTTTGAGGACCCGGCCGCGATCATCGGCGACATCCTCACCGGCATTGCCGATAAAACGCGGGTGCGTGTGCTGCGCGACCGCGCTTTGGCTATACGCGAGGCGATCGCAGAGGCTAGTGCTGAAGATACCGTGCTGATAGCCGGTAAGGGACATGAAACCTATCAGGAGCTCGCCGACAAACGGCACCCGTTTAGCGACCGTGAGCTGGTCTCAGCGCTGTTAGAGGAGGGCGGCGGGTGATCAAAATGCGGCTGGCAGAGGCGGCCCGTGCCGTAGAAGGCGTGGTTGTCGGTGACGACACGCTGTTCTATGGCTGCGCTACGGACAGCCGGACGCTCACGCGCGCCGCGCTTTTTGTCGCCTTACAAGGACCGCACTTCGACGGCCATGATTTTCTCGACCAAGCACGGGCGGCTGGTGCAGTGGCTGCCATGCTTGAACGGCGAATGGGAAGGATGCGATCGGAGCTCCTGGTTAAGGATACCCGAGCCGCCTTAGGGGCGCTCGCGAGCGCGTGGCGAACGCGTTTCGAGCGGCCCGTTGTGGCGATCACGGGCAGCAACGGAAAGACGACGGTGAAAGAGATGTTGCGCCACATCCTTGCCGATCATGGGCAAGTACTGGCTACCCAGGGCAATTTAAACAACGACATCGGTGTGCCCTTGACCCTGCTCCAGCTAGACCAAGAGCACCGTTACGCGGTGTTGGAGATGGGAGCGAATCACGCGGGCGAAATCAGCGCGCTGTGCGCCCTTGTCCGCCCCAACGTAGCCTGCGTCACCCAATGCGCGCCGGCTCATCTAGAGGGTTTTGGCAGCATCGAAGGGGTGGCTAAGGCCAAGGGTGAGATCTTTGCCGCCCTCCCGAGCGACGGCACGGCGGTGCTCAACGCCGACGACGCCTATGCGGGCTTTTGGCAAGGACTTATCGGTGAACGCCGCTGCATCCGTTTTGGTCTTAGCGCCGGTGTTGAGGTGCGTGCGGACGACATCGGGTTATCCGCAGAGGGTAGCGCTTTCAAGCTGGTGACCCCCAGTGGCGCCAGCGACGTGAAGCTGACGCTGCCCGGCAAACACAATGTCCTGAATGCCTTAGCGGCGGCTGCCTCGGCCGAAGCTCTGGGGGTGTCGGTGTCGGCGATGCGGCAAGGTCTGGAGTCGATGCGCCCGGTAGCAGGACGACTCGAGGTTAAGACCGGACGCGGTGGCTGCCGGGTGCTGGACGATAGCTACAATGCAAACTCCGGTTCTTTTAAAGCGGCGTTGGAGGTGCTGGGCCAATATGCCGGCGAACGTTGGCTGGTGCTCGGGGATATGGGCGAGTTGGGCCAAGCGGCTTTTTCGCTGCATCACCAGCTGGGAGAGATGGCGCATCAGGCGGGCGTTAAACGTCTGTATGCGATCGGGGAACTTTCTCGCCAAGCCGTTGCGGCCTTTGGCCCCGGCGGGTGTCATTTCGCAACCCCGGAAGGGTTGTTAAAGGCGTTAGAAGGCGACTTACACCAGGACCTCACGATCCTAATCAAGGGCTCACGCGCGGCTCGCATGGAAAACGTCGTGAACGCCCTGCTGGCGGGTGCAAAACAAGCGTGTTGCTAACACTCACCGAATATCTCACCGGCCTTCACTCCGGGTTCAATGTGTTTCAGTACCTTACCATGCGCACCATCTTGGGCGTGCTGACGGCTTTGTTGATCTCGCTTTTCATCGGCCCGTTGATGATCCGGCGCCTAAGTCGTTATCGCATCGGCCAGAACGTACGCAACGACGGACCCCAGTCCCACTTGCAAAAAACCGGCACCCCCACCATGGGCGGAGCACTGCTCCTGATCGCGATCGTGCTCAGCACCGTGCTATGGATGGATCTCGGAAGTCGCTTCGTGTGGGTGGCTTTGATAGTCACACTCGCCTTTGGAGCCATTGGCTGGGTAGATGACTATCGCAAGTTGGTCCATCGTGATCCCCGTGGGCTGCCGCCCCGCTACAAATACCTGTGGCAGTCAATCGCGGGCTTAAGCGCCGCCGTATTTCTTTATCTCACCGCGGATTCGGCGGTGGAAACCCAATTGATCGTGCCCTTCGTAAAATTGTTCGTCTTCGATCTCCAGTGCTTGTTCGTGGTGCTGACCTATTTCGTCATCGTGGGCACCAGCAACGCCGTGAATCTAACCGACGGCCTAGACGGTTTAGCCATCGTTCCCTCGGTCATGATCGCCGGGGCGCTGGCCATTTTCGCTTACGCATCTGGGCACGTGAAGTTCGCCGACTACCTTGGGATCCCTTATGTGGCCGGGGTCGGCGAGGTGAGCATTTTTTGCGGTTCCATCGTGGGCGCGGGGCTCGGGTTCCTTTGGTTTAACACCTATCCCGCGCAGGTCTTTATGGGCGACATCGGTGCGCTCGCGTTGGGGGCTGCTTTGGGTGTGGTGGCGGTGTTGGTGCGCCAAGAACTGGTTTTGTTCATCATGGGTGGGGTGTTCGTCATGGAAACCGTGTCCGTGATCCTGCAGGTGGCGTCTTTCAAGCTCACCGGGCGCCGGATTTTCAATATGGCGCCGCTACACCACCACTTCGAGCTTAAAGGGTGGCCAGAACCCAGGGTTATCGTGCGCTTTTGGATCATTACCGTGATCCTGGTCCTGATCGGCCTGTCCAGTCTCAAGATCCGATAGCGTTATGTTGAGCCAAGTGTCTGCCGAATCAAACAACGCCGCCCAGAACTTCGACACAGTCATCATCGGTTTGGGAGCAACCGGCCTCGCCTGCGCCCGCTTTCTGCGCCGCCAGGGGATGGTGTATGCGATCACGGATAGCCGGGAGTTTCCGCCTCAATACCACCAACTGCTCGCGGAGCAACCGGACACTCCGCTTAGATTGGGCGGTTTTGACAGGCATCTTATCGCCAGCGCGAAGCAAGTGATAGTAAGCCCAGGAGTTTCCCCGGCCGAACCTGCGATCCAAGCGGCGCTGGCGGCTGGCGTAGACGTCCTCGGGGACATCGAGCTCTTCGCGCGCCACGCAGACGCCCCGGTTCTCGCTATCACGGGCGCAAACGGAAAAAGCACCGTGACCGCTCTGGTTGCGGAGATGGCAAATGCGGGCGGCGTCGATGCCCGCTGTGGCGGCAACCTCGGCACACCTGCCTTAGAGCTGCTCGGGCCACCAGAGCCCGCGCTCTACGTGCTCGAGCTCTCCAGCTTCCAACTGGATCTCACGCATTCTTTAAACGCCGCGGCGGCGACAGTGCTCAATGTCACCCCCGATCACATGGACCGCCACCCGAGCTTTGGCGATTACGCCCGCGCCAAGCAACGCATTTTCAACGGCGATGGGGTGATGGTGCTCAATGGCGATGACCCGGTGGTGGCGCACATGGCTATTCCCGGTCGGTCCCAGCTGTGGTTTTCGCTAAGGGACCCTGGGGAGGCGCGGTTTGGCCTGCGCCGGCGAAGCGGAATGGAGTGGATCTGTCACGGCGGGGATCCTCTATTGCCGGTATCGGAGCTCAAGCTTGCGGGCAGGCACAATGTCGCCAATGCCTTGGGCGCACTCGCTTTGGGCAGCGCAGCGAATCTGCCGCGGGCCGGCATGCTTCACGCCTTGAGGGAGTTTCAAGGGCTGCCTCACCGCTGCCAATGGGTCGCTGGTGACGGTGGTGTGGACTGGTACAACGATTCCAAAGGAACAAATGTCGGGGCGACCCGCGCCGCCATCCTGGGCCTGGCCGAGGATCGGCGCATCGTCCTCATCGCTGGGGGGATCGCGAAAGGAGCAGACTTCGCCGAGTTGGCCGAAGCCTCCCAAGGTTACCTGCGCGCAGTGGTCGTGCTGGGGCGGGATGGGCCAGCCATCGCTCGGGCCTTCCAAGGGATCGTTCCGGTGGAAAAGGCCTCAGACATGGGCAATGCGGTATCGCTCGCAAAGGGCCTGGCGCAGCCGGGCGATGCGGTGCTGCTGTCGCCCGCTTGTGCCAGCTTTGATCTCTTCAACGATTACGCCCACCGCGGGCAGGTGTTCATGCGTGAAGTGAAAAACCAGCTGCGGATGGCGTGACATGACGCAAGCAGTCTTGCTAAAAAAGGGCGTTAAGAAGGGGAAACCTCAGGCCCCTTGGGATGCGGCGCTTATCGCCTGTGTGACCTTTATCGTTGGCTTAGGCTTGGTAATGGTGACCTCGGCTTCCATGCCCATTGCGGATCGCGAGATGGGAGAGCCGCTTTATTACTTCTGGCGCCAATTGGGTGCTGGCTCCCTCGCTCTGGTGCTGGTATTGATCGTGACCAGAGTCCCACTCCTGTTTTGGCAGCGCACCAGCGTTTTTCTCGCGTTATCGGCGATCTTGCTGCTAGGGCTGGTTTTACTCCCCGGCTTGGGCAAAGAGGTCAACGGAAGTCAGCGTTGGATCGCCCTCGGACCGATAGCGCTACAAGCATCCGAGCCGGCTAAGCTGGCCGCGATCGTCTATCTCGCGGGCTATCTGGCGCAGCGCCACGAAGGCGGCATGTCTTCCCTGAAACCTCTTATCCTGCTTGCCCTGATGGGCGTCTTATTGCTGCTGGAACCCGATTACGGCGCTTGCGCGGTGCTTTTCGGGACCGTCTTAAGCATGGGCTATCTGGCCGGCGTTTCCCTCGTCCGCTTTGCTGTTTGGGGCATCCTTGGGGCTTCCGCCCTGGCGGCTATTGCGGTGTTGACTCCTTACCGTCTGCAGCGACTGATGTCGTTTATGGATCCCTGGGCCGATCCCTACAACAGCGGCTTCCAGCTGACCCAGGCGCTGATCGCCTTCGGACGCGGGGAGTGGTGGGGGGTTGGCCTCGGGAACAGCGTGCAAAAGCTTTTCTATTTGCCCGAGGTGCATACCGATTTCATCTTCGCCGTGGTGGCGGAAGAGTTGGGGCTCTTAGGTAGCGGCGCCGTTATCGGGCTTTTTACTTTTATCATCTGTCGAGCGCTGCTCATAGGTATTAATGCCGAGCGCGCCGGCCGGGCGTTTGGCGCTTACCTCGCCCACGGCGTCGGCATTCTGGTCGGGTTACAGGCGTTCATCAACATGGGCGTCAACATGGGCGCGCTGCCTACCAAGGGCCTGACCCTACCCCTGGTGAGTTACGGCAGCAACAGCTTGATCATAACCGGCGTTGCCATCGCATTGTTGCTGCGAGTGGACCACGAAACGCGGGCGAGAACCCACAGCGGCTTTGCCGCGCGGCCATGCCATGCAAGCGCTTAAGCCTGTTCTGATCGTTGCGGGAGGCACCGGAGGACATGTCTTCCCCGGGCTCGCTGTGGCGTGCTACCTGAAAGATCGCGGGATCCCCCTGCTCTGGCTGGGGACCCGCAGAGGCCTGGAAGCGCGGCTTGTGCCTCAGGCCGGTTTGCAGCTTTTGACCATCTCGGTGCAAGGCATTCGCGGAAAAGGGTTCAGCAGTTATCTGCGGGCACCCTGGCAGTTGCTGCGGGCCTTAGCTCAAGCATTTCAAGTGCTCGTGAGAAACCGCCCGGCGGTGGTGCTGGGTTTGGGCGGGTTCGTGACCGGCCCAGGGGGGGTAGCGGCGTGGGTAATGCGCATACCGCTGCTCATTCACGAGCAAAATGCGATCCCCGGGATGACCAATAAGCTGCTGGCTCGGATCGCGACCCGCGTGCTTGAGGCGTTTCCTCAAACCTTTCCCAGCAAGCTGAAGGCGATTTGCACCGGCAATCCGGTCAGGGCGGCGCTATGCGAGCTTCCGGCCCCCCGCTTGCGCTTGCTCACCGATCCCAAACAGCGCATCCGAGTGTTGGTGCTCGGCGGCAGTCAGGGCGCACACGCGCTCAATCGGGTGGTGCCCCAGGCATTGGCGCTGCTTGAGGGAGACAAACTAGCCATTCGCCACCAAAGCGGTGTGGCCGATCAAGAGATCACCGAAAACAGCTATACCGGCTATCGGCTCGATGCCGAAGTCCGATCCTTCTTCGAGGATATGCAGGACGCCTACGCCTGGGCGGACTTGGTGATCTGCCGCGCGGGAGCACTGACCCTCAGCGAGCTCACCGCGACCGGAATAGGGGCCGTATTGATCCCCTTTCCCCACGCGGTGGACGATCACCAAAGCGCGAATGCGCGTCATCTGGTGGCCGCAGGGGCGGCGATAGTCGTTCCTGAGCGCGACTTGAACGCCGCAGGGCTGGCGCAACTGCTGCGCGATCTTTTTGCCCATCGGATGCGACTCATCACGATGGCGGAACGAGCCCGCTCTTTAGCCAGGCCGGATGCCACGCGCGCGGTAGCCGAACAGTGCATGGAGCTCACCCATGGCTGAGATGAGGCGCTACCCCATGGGACGTGTGCGCTATATTCATTTCGTGGGCATAGGCGGCGCCGGCATGGCCGGTATCGCAGAAGTGCTGTCCAATCTGGGCTACCAGATCTCCGGATCGGACCTGCAACAGAACAGCCTGACCGAGCGTTTGCGGGAGCTCGGCGTGACTTTCTACCAAGGCCATACCGCCCAGCAAGTACGAGGCAGCGACGTGGTGGTGATCTCTAGCGCCGTCGCCTCGGATAATGTGGAAATTTCCAGCGCTCGTGAGTGGCGTATTCCCGTCATCCCGCGGGCGGAAATGCTTGCCGAGTTGATGCGCTTCCGCCATGGGATCGCCGTCGCCGGCACTCACGGCAAGACCACGACCACGAGCTTGATCGCCAGCCTGCTCGCGGAAGGGGGACTCGATCCCACCTACGTCATCGGGGGGCGCCTATTGAGCTCCGGAAGCCATGCAAGGCTCGGCGAGAGCCGGTTTCTGGTTGCCGAGGCCGACGAAAGCGATGCCTCCTTTTTGCATCTGCAGCCGGTGATGGCCGTGCTGACCAATATCGATGCCGACCATATGGAGGCCTATGAAGGCGACATGCAGCGGCTTAGACGCGCTTTTGTCGAGTTCCTGCAGCGCCTGCCCTTCTATGGTCTGGCCGTGGTTTGTCTCGATGACCCGAACGTCAGAGCGATACTTCCTGATCTCTTTAAACCGATAGTGACTTACGGGACCTCTACAGAAGCCGATATCCAGGCCGCGGATATCACCCAAAGGGGTCAGGTGACGCATTTTAAGGTGCTTAACTCCGGCCGCGATGACTGGCTCGACGTGCAGCTTAATCTTCCGGGAAAGCACAACGCGTTAAACGCCCTAGCGGCGATTGCCATAGCCCGCGAACTTGGGATCCCCGAGCCTGCCGTTTGCCAGGCCCTGAAGAGATTTCAAGGGATCGATCGGCGCCTACAGCTTCGCGGCAACCTGTGCATTGGTGGCGCGACGGTGACGCTGATTGACGATTATGCTCATCACCCCACCGAGATCGCCGCCACCCTGCAAGCGATACGCGCCGGCTGGCCTGGGCAGCGCCTCATCGTAGCCTTTCAACCCCACCGCTATACCCGCACCCGCGACTTATTCGAGGACTTTGCCGCGGTGTTGAGCGAAGTCGATGCGCTGCTGCTGCTCGAGGTCTATCCGGCGTGCGAGCAGCCTATCCCCGGGGCCGACGGTAGGACGTTGGCGCGGGCTATCCGCCTGCGGGGAAAAGTCGATCCGGTGTTTGTTTCCGAACCGGCCGAGCTCATCGACACCCTTCCGCGGATCGTGCGGGATGGGGATTTGCTCTTGACGCTAGGCGCTGGGGACATCGCAAGCATGGTCTCTCGCCTGCTCGCCCTCTTTGATCCCGGAGCCCAAGAAAAGCAGCCACCCCGAGTGCGCATGCGGGGAACGAACGGCCCGTGAGATCAGCAACCCCGCATAGCCCGGATCCGACCATGCAACCGCGCGGTACCTTGCACCTGCATGAACCCATGGCCAAGCACACCTCTTGGCGCGTGGGCGGTCCGGCGGAGCGGTTTTATGTCCCTGCCGATCTCGATGACCTGGTGCGTTATCTACAGCAACTACCCCCTGAAGAGCCGCTCTTTTGGCTTGGTCTGGGGAGCAATCTTCTGGTGCGAGACGGTGGCATCAAAGGCACCGTCATCCAAACGTTCGGTGCGCTGGCCCGGCATGAATTCCTTGACCAGCAGCGCTTGCGCATGGAAGCCGGTGTGGCCTGCGCCAAGGTGGCACGGCTAAGTGCTAAACGCGGACTGACCGGCGCCGAGTTCCTGGCGGGGATCCCGGGAACGATCGGCGGCGCTCTCGCTATGAACGCGGGTGCTTTCGCAGGCGAGACCTGGACCCATGTGGAACGGTTGGAGACCCTCGACCGGCAGGGGACCCTGCGGGTGCGCCAGCGAGATGAGTACCAGGTCGGCTATCGCAGCGTCTGCGGCCCACAAGGTGAGTGGTTTGTAGCGGCTTACCTGAAGCTGGAACGCAACCCCGGTGCAGAGACAGGGCAGCGCATCAAGGAGCTTTTGGCCGAGCGCGTCGCCAAGCAGCCCATACAACAAGCGAGCTGTGGATCGGTGTTTCGCAATCCTCCGGGTGATAGCGCCGCGCGATTAATCGAAGAAACTGGCTTGAAAGGCTTACGCATCGGCGGTGCTTTCGTTTCCGAAAAACACGTCAACTTTTTTATCAACGGCGGGGATGCCTCGGCGGCTGACATCGAGGCTTTGATCGATCGCGTGGCGCTGGCCGTAGCAGCGAAACAAGGCGTGCGATTGATCCCCGAAGTCAGGATCGTGGGGGATCAGTCAACGCAACGAGAGCATGCGAGCGATGGGTAAGGCTATGGCTCCAGCGGGACGCGCCGCGCGGCGAGGACGGCGCAAGAGCAATCGCCGGGTTGCGCCCAGCGAGCGCAGATCGCCCGCGCTGTGCACCCAAGTTATGCGCGCGCTGGTGGTCATAAGCGCCGTGGGATCGGCGATTTGGGGGGTGCTGAAACTCACCGATCCAGCGGCCTTCCCCATCCGCCAGGTACAGGTCGAGGGAGATCTCAAACACCTTGCCCGGCAAGAAGTGGAGCAGATTGCAAGCAAGCGCATCCGCGGCGGATTTTTCGCCTTAGAGGTAAATGGCTTGAGAGAAGGTTTCACGCGCCATCCTTGGGTGCGCGATGTGAACGTAAGGCGCCTATGGCCTCCCGCTCTTCAGATCAGGGTATACGAGCAGCGTGCCGCAGCGCGCTGGGGTGACGCGGCCTTAGTCAACGAACAGGGCGAGCTTTTCGCCCCCAAGGTGAACAGCTACCCCAAGGGTTTAGTAACGCTTCGCGGTCCTGGGGGGACGGCCGCTTTACTCCTCAAGCGCATGCGCCAAATTCAGACCCAACTTGCATCGACCGGCGAACGGCTGAAGTGGCTGGAGCTGAGCGATCGGCGGGCCTGGAGCTTTGGAGTAATGGGCGGGCCGACGGTGATCCTAGGGCGCGACGATTTCGACCTGCGGCTGCGCCGGTACGCCGCGAATCTTCACCGCGCATCGGATCCCGCCCGCCGCAAGCTAGATCTGCTGGATATGCGTTACCCCAATGGGTTCGCCGTACGCATGCGGCTGCCACAGAACGAAAATAGCTAGGAGACGTGGTGAGAAGAGCGGACAAGAATTTGATCGTCGGACTGGATATCGGTACGTCCAAAGTCTGTGCCATCGTGGGAGAATTTGGCCCGGGCGGTGAGGTTGAAATCGTGGGTATCGGGTGCCATCCCTCCCGGGGACTGAAGAAAGGTGTTGTCGTCAACATCGAGTCTACGGTGCAGTCGATACAGCGCGCGATAGAAGAAGCCGAGCTGATGGCCGGATGCGAGATCCACTCCGTATTCGCGGGGATCGCCGGTAGCCACATACGCAGTCTCAACTCCCACGGGATCGTCGCTATCCGCGACACTGAGGTCACGCATGGCGACGTCGAACGGGTGATTGGCGCCGCACGTGCGGTTGCGATCCCGGCGGACCAGAAGATCCTTCACGTCCTGCCGCAGGAATTCGTGATCGACCAGCAGGAAGGGATCCGGGAACCGATCGGCATGTCCGGGGTGCGCCTTGAGGCTAGAGTGCATATGGTCACCGGGGCGGTTAGCGCGGCCCAGAATATCGTCAAGTGCGTGCGGCGCTGCGGGCTAGAAGTCGATGACATCATCCTGCAACAGCTCGCCTCCAGTCAGGCCGTGCTGACCGAAGATGAAAAAGAGCTCGGGGTTTGCCTGGCCGATATCGGGGGAGGCACCACGGATATCGCTGTATTCAGCAGTGGTGCTATCCAGCACACGGCCGTGATCCCGATCGCGGGCGATCAAGTCACCAACGACATCGCGGTGGCCCTGCGCACCCCGACCCACAACGCCGAAGACATCAAACTGCAATACGCCTGCGCGCTGACCCAGCTTGTCAGTCCCGAAGAGACCATCGAAGTGCCGAGCGTTGGTGACCGCTCGCCACGACGGCTCGCTCGTCAGACCTTAGCTGAAGTCGTTGAACCGCGTTATGAAGAGCTGTTCATCTTGATCCACGCTGAGCTAAAGCGCAGTGGGTTTGAGGAGCTGATCGGAGCCGGGGTGGTGCTGACGGGGGGGAGCGCCAGGATGGAAGGGGTTATCGATTTGGCGGAGGAGATCTTTCATATGCCGGTGCGCCTTGGGATGCCGCAAAACATCAGCGGGCTGGCCGATGTCGTGCGCAACCCGATTTACGCGACCGGTGTGGGACTGCTCGGCTTCGGGGGTAAGAGTTTGCGAGGCAACGGGCAGGTCTTAAGGCCGGACAATGGACTCAATGGAATGTTGGAGAGGGTGAAAATTTGGTTGCAGGGAAGTCTCTAGTGAGCACCCAAGAAAAAATTCTTGGTGCCCAAATGTTCAGGGGTTCCTTCATCGTTCAATTATGGAGAAGCCCTAAATTGCTTTGCGTGAACCTATGTCTAAAGCGGGAGAAAATACCATGTTCGAACTGATGGACTCTTACAGTCAAAATGCCATTATCAAAGTTATCGGCGTCGGTGGCGGTGGCGGAAACGCAATCCAAAACATGCTTAACGCGAATATCGAGGGGGTGGAGTTTATCTGTGCCAATACGGATGCCCAGGCACTCAGTAATGCCAAATCGCGGACCACCTTGCAGCTTGGGGCTGAAATCACCAAAGGTTTGGGTGCGGGAGCGAACCCGGAAATCGGGCGCCAATCGGCGTTAGAGGACCGGGAGCGGGTAATGGACGTGTTGGAAGGTGCCGACATGGTGTTTATCACCGCCGGCATGGGTGGGGGTACCGGAACCGGTGCCGCACCGGTAGTCGCCCAAGTGGCGAAGGAAATGGGGATCTTAACCGTTGCGGTGATCACCAAACCGTTTCCATTCGAGGGCAAAAAGCGTGCTGAGGTAGCCACCGACGGGATCGCCGAGCTGTCGAAACACGTGGATTCGCTGATCACGATACCGAATGAAAAACTGCTTTCGGTCCTGGGGCCAGACATCACTCTGTTACAGGCGTTTAAGGCCGCCAATGACGTGCTGCTGGGCGCGGTTCAGGGGATCGCGGAGCTGATCACCGGTTCGGGCCTCATCAACGTGGATTTCGCCGATGTGCGCACCGTCATGTCGGAGATGGGTATGGCCATGATGGGGACCGGGATCGGTAAAGGGGAAGACCGTGCTCGACTAGCGGCCGAAGCGGCAATCGCGAGCCCGTTGCTGGAGGATGTTAATCTCGCTGGCGCAAGAGGGATCTTGGTCAACATTACCTCTGGACCGGACTTGTCCATGGGTCAATTCGAAGAGGTCGGAAATATCATCAAAGATTTCGCCTCCGAGAACGCCACGGTCGTGGTAGGCACCGTGATCGACTCTGATATGGCGGACGAAGTGCGGGTAACCGTGGTCGCGACCGGTCTCGGACGACAAGAAAAGCCAACTCAGGAAACCTTGCGTGTGGTAAAAACGCCACTTACAGCCAATGTAGACTACAAAACGCTGGATCGTCCAACCATCATACGTAACCGCGTGGATGGAGACAGAGATCGGGCTGCCACGACCCGTTCCGATTACCTGGACATTCCGGCTTTCTTGCGCCGCCAAGCAGACTAGTGAAAATGGCGCCACGTCGGAAACCGCCGTTGTTGCTAAGTTGACAATCCGGAGCGTGCGTAGTAAGGTGCTTTAGCGTTGTGCGCCGCACAAATTTTGGGGCCGTTCTGGGGAGTAGCGTTTCGGCCTGTGCATTGGGCCAGAGGGAGGACTCATGATCAAACAACGTACATTAAAAAACGTGATCTGCACGACTGGGGTGGGTTTACATAGCGGGAAAAAAGTCTTGCTCACACTGCGGCCTGCAGCCGCTCACACCGGGATCGTGTTCCGGCGAGTGGATCTCAGTCCACCCGTTGAGATCCCGGCGCGAGCGGAAAACGTGGGTGACACCCAACTCTCCACCAGTCTCGCTCGAGGCAATGCCCGCATCTCGACCGTGGAGCATCTCCTCTCAGCGTTTGCGGGGATGGGGATAGACAACGCGTACATCGATGTGAGCGCGCCAGAGGTTCCGATCATGGACGGCAGCGCGGGACCGTTTGTTTTCCTCATTCAATCCGCCGGGATCGAAGAGCAAAACGCCTTCAAGCAGTTCATCCGCGTCAAGCACCCGGTGATGGTAAAAGATATGGATAAGTGGGCTAAATTCGAGCCCTTTGACGGCTTTAAGGTTTCGTTTTCGATCGAGTTTGATCATCCGCTGTTTGAGGAAAAAGCCAAATATGCCGAAGTTGATTTCTCCACGACGTCCTTCGTTAAAGAGGTGAGCCACGCGCGCACTTTTGGATTTTTGAGGGAGGTGGAGACCCTGCGGGAAAAAAACTTGGCCTTGGGCGGGACACTAGATAACGCGGTGGTGGTTGACGATTATCGGGTGCTCAACGAGGACGGTCTGCGCTGCGAAGACGAGTTCGTAAAGCATAAGATATTGGATGCTATCGGCGACGTTTATCTGCTCGGGCATCCGTTGATCGGAGCTTTTCATGGACATAAATCGGGACACGCGTTGAACAACCGCCTGTTGCGCAAGCTGTTAGCCAACGAAACTGCGTGGGAAGCCGTCACTTATGCCGACACGCTGGCTTTGCCCTTCGCATTCACCAGGCCATTGCCTGCAACCTGACTTTCCTTCCCGCGAGCAATACTTAGGCCTTAGGGAAGCTCCTCAGTCCGTTCGCCCTGATGCCTGTCCTGAGCTCCTGAGGCATCGAAGGGCGAAGGGTATAGAAGGGCGAACGGTCACGATAGAAATCAAGGCATTACCCGTTCATACTTCGATACCTCAGTACGAACGGGTAACGTGTTCAGAGCTTTCTTAGTACCTTCTGGCGCGCGATAAGGCTAAAAATCGCGCCTGCAAGGCAGGATCCGTTGTACCATAGGCAACCTCTTGCAATAAGGCGCAGGTATCGGGAGAGAGTCGCCTAAGCGGTGCCGATTTTGATGCCCCAAAATCTATAGATAAGGCGATTCGGATCTCCACCCGGGGGGCCGCCTTTAATTTTGAGCGGCGTTTGAGGTAAGCGCTGATAGCGGGGAGCGCGAACCGCAAGCGGGTAAGCCATTCAGGTGAGCTGGCGTATAACACAACGATTTCATCTCGAACATTGGCCACCCCTACGTGCTCACATAAAGGGAGCGATAGTTGCGCGCGCAATTCGAGCTCCAGGGCACGCAGGAAACGCGCGTGAGTCACCAGCGCGTTTAGGCGCCGGCAACGGCGCCCGGTGTATCGTCCTAAGGACAGAGATTCAACCTGGAGCTGCATTCGACCCGCGCGATCGCCACCTTGCGATGATTCGAGGATAGCTTAGATGGAAATCATATTCCTTTCAAAGAAACGCTCGATCCCCCCTTACCCTTCGGAGTCCTCGAAGAGGGTAAGCTCGCCGAGCTCAGCCCTTATGTGGACGAGAGTTCCGCCACCCGGCTGGTTCCGTAAGCGAAATGACAGGTAACCGCTTTTCCTTCGGCGCCATCGTGCGCCGCGCCTTTGGCAGCCGCAACGACCGGGTGCTTAAGCGGCTGCACAAGAGCATAACACAGATAAATGACCTCGAACCCGAGATCCAAAAGCTAAGCCCCGATCAGCTTGCACATAAGACCGTTCAATTGCGCGAGCGCCTTGACCAAGGAGCAAGCCTGGAGGAACTGTTACCCGAAGCC
This sequence comes from Gammaproteobacteria bacterium, assembly GCA_050740915.1. Classification (GTDB taxonomy): domain Bacteria; phylum Pseudomonadota; class Gammaproteobacteria; order JBOHHR01; family JBOHHR01; genus JBOHHR01. The sequence continues at coordinate 20,727 of JBOIEG010000582.1, forward strand.
TTTGCCGCCGTGCGTGAGGCCGCCCTGCGCACGCTCGAAATGCGTCATTTCGATGTCCAGTTGGTCGGCGGTGTGGTGCTGCACGAAGGCAAAATCGCAGAGATGCGCACGGGTGAAGGCAAGACCCTAGTCGCCACACTCGCCGCGTATCTGAACGCCCTACCGGGTAAAGGAGTACACATCGTCACCGTCAACGACTACCTCGCCCGGCGCGACGCCGAATGGATGGGTGTTATCTATCGCTACCTCGGAATGAATACCGGGGTTATCGTCTCGGGAATATCCACGGGCGAAAAGCAGGCCGCGTACGCAGCGGATATCACCTATGGCACCAACAACGAGTTCGGGTTTGACTACCTGCGCGACAACATGGCCTTAGCCCCTGCCGATCGCGTGCAACACGGGCTCACCTTCGCGATCGTGGACGAGGTCGACTCCATACTGATCGATGAGGCGCGCACACCGTTGATAATCTCCGGCCCGACCCAAGAGCGTAGTGAGTTTTATATCGCCGTCGACAAACTGATCCCCAACCTGACCCGCCAAGAACAAGAAGAGGGGCCCGGGGATTATGTCGTGGATGAAAAAACCAAACAAGTCCATCTCACCGAAGACGGCCACCAGCAGGTGGAGGAACTACTCGCCCGGGAGGCACTGCTCGATGCAGGCCACAGCCTCTACGACGCCGCAAATATCGGTTTGATGCACCACGTGAACGCGGCCCTCAGGGCCCACGCTTTATTCAAAAAGGACGTCGACTACATCGTCAAAGACAACCAGGTCGTGATCGTGGATGAATTTACCGGTCGCACCATGCCCGGGCGGCGGTGGTCGGAAGGTCTGCACCAGGCCATCGAGGCTAAGGAGGGCGCGGTGATACAGCAAGAGAACCAGACCTTGGCCTCGATCACGTTTCAAAACTACTTCAGGCTATACCACAAGCTCTCGGGAATGACCGGCACGGCAGATACCGAGGCCGCCGAGTTTCAGCAGATCTATGGCTTAGAGGTGATCGTCATACCCACCCACATGCTCATGATCCGGGCAGACCATGCGGATCTCGTGTTTCTAGCCCAAGGCTCGAAGTTCAAAGCGATCATCGAGGATATCGAGGATTGCCGTGGCCGGGGCCAACCGGTGCTGGTTGGCACCACCTCCATCGAGACCTCGGAATACCTCTCCAAGCTTCTGGGGCAGCAAAAGTTCGAACATCAGGTGCTAAACGCCAAGTTCCATGAGAAGGAGGCGACCATCATCGCTCAGGCTGGCCGTCCGGGAGCGGTCACTATCGCGACCAACATGGCCGGTCGCGGCACCGACATCGTGCTGGGAGGCAGTTTAGACTCGGATATCAAAGCCTTGGGAGAAGATCCCGACGAAGTCAGCCTGCTCCGGGCAAAGAATGGGTGGCAGGCGCGCCACCAGCAGGTGGTAGGCGCTGGAGGCCTGCACATCGTCGGCACCGAACGCCATGAGTCTCGGCGCGTCGACAATCAGCTACGGGGCCGTTCCGGACGCCAGGGTGATCCGGGGTCCAGTCGCTTTTACCTCTCCTTACAAGACAATCTCATGCGCATCTTCGCCTCCGATCGCACCGCGGCCTTGATGAAACGCTTTGGCATGCAGGAAGAGGAGGCCATTGAGCATCCGTGGGTGACCAAGGCGATAGAAAACGCCCAGCGCAAAGTCGAAGCCCACAACTTCGATATCCGCAAGCAGTTGCTCGAATACGATGACGTGGCCAACGATCAGCGCAAGGTCATCTACGATCAGCGCAATGAGCTGATGGAAGCCGATGACATTTCGGCCAATATCGAGGGGATCCGGCATGATGTGGTGAACGGGGTCATCGACCAGCACATCGCGCCTCAGAGCCTGGACGAGACCTGGGATCTCGCTGGCTTGACCGAAGCCATCGAACACGAATTTGGTGAAAAGCTGCCGATCGCAGAGTGGCTGGAACAAGACAGTTCCTTGCACGAAGAGACCCTGCGCAGCAAGATCCTCGAACATATCGCCCAAACGTACAAGGAGAAGGAAACCGGGGCCGGGGCGGAGCTGATGCGCCATTTCGAAAAAGTGGTGATGTTGCAGGTGCTCGATTCACACTGGAAAGACCATTTGGCGGCCATGGATTACCTACGCCAGGGGATTCACCTGCGAGGTTACGCGGCAAAAAACCCCAAGCAAGAATACAAGCGCGAAGCTTTTGACATGTTCTCCCAGATGCTGGAGCGGATAAAGCAGGAAGTGATCAACATCTTGTCGCGGGTGCAGGTGCGCGCTGAGCAAGAGGTAGAGGCGTTGGAAGAAAAACGCAGGCGCGAGCAAGCGCCCGTGAGCTACCAGCATGCGCCAGCCGCCGGCCCGCTAAGCGAGGAGGAAGAACCGATGCCCGAGAGCAGCGGCCCCAAAACCCCTTACGTGCGCGAAGGGCCTAAGGTCGGCCGCAATGAACCCTGCCCTTGTGGCTCTGGGAAAAAATACAAGCACTGCCACGGAAAATTGCCATAATACCCGCGAGTCTCATGGCGCCATAGACTGTGGCTTCGGGATCCCTGCCTGAGAGCTTGTGAAAAAATCGTCGCGAGCGAAGGGAGGTCGTGTTCCGCCGGAGCGCAGGAGCGTTTCGCCGGGAGCGAAACGGCGCGCAAGCCCCGCAGGGGCGAGTCTCAAGGATGAGACGAGCAACCGGAGTGTATA
>JBOIEG010000583.1:0-1426 GCA_050740915.1 Gammaproteobacteria bacterium
GTGCGGGTGTACCCGCCCGTATCTTTGCGGCTACCATCAGCTGTCCTTCCTGCACTCCTAAAGCGGCAACTGACGATATCAAGAACCTCAGCGGAATTCATGCAGGCTTACCGGAAGGACACAGTGGGTCGACGTGAGTTAATGTGAAACCGCTTTTGTTCCTTAGGCTGGAACGTACCACGAAGATATCGCTTTGAACATGTGACAAATTGTCGCGCGACAATTTGTCACACCCCCATCACCATGGAATCGCTTGCTGTTTCGTTCTATGCCAGTCACAGAAATTTGGTGCCGCGTGAAAAGCTGATGCTAAGCCGGCCCATAGGCCGCCCTGGCATCTGAGCGAGGATGTAGAGCAACGCGCTACCCGTGCTTGCACCTTCTCCTCTTTTTCGGCACCGCTGGACCATCACGCCCGCCATATTGTGCAGCATGCTATCTTGATATACAGGTATACCATCGAAAGAGCGGTTGTTGCTCCTTACCTCCAAGAAAGCCGCGACGGTACCCAAGCTGGTTATTTCGTTGGGGCGGCGCTACGTGCCGTATATCAACCGGCAGTACGGGTGTACGGGCACCTTGTGGGAGAGCCGCTACCAGTCCTCACTCATCCAGGCTGCGACTTATCTCCTCACCCACATGCGTTACATCGAAATGAACCCCGTTTGCGCAGCGCTGGTGGACGATCCGGCGCACTACCGTTGGACCCGCTATCGAGCCAACGACCTCGGGCAGTTATCACCGCTGCTCAGCCCTTTCCCGGTCTACCTGGCCTTGGGGGCGGCTGACCACGCGCGACGTAGCGTACCGCCGTTTGTTCCGGCCCCCTCTCGATCTGAAGACCATCAGCGACCTACGGCTTGCGCCGAACCAAAGCCAGCCTTTGGGCAAAACGAGCGGTTTCTACGCCAAGATTGAGCGCATGACCGGGCAACGGCGCGATGCGAGGCCGCGGGGCCGGCCGCGGATTAGACGCTAATGTCACGGGGGGCAAGCCATCGCTGGCAGGGAGAGCTGGCAATGTGAAAAGATTCGAGCCTGGCTCCTTTGACTCCGGGAACAGCGGCGCCGCGAACAACGAGTGACGACAGCAAGACCCAACGCCTAGAGATTGCAGTTTCTGCTGGCGGCAAGGCTGCCACCGCCTGCGGCAATTTGTCGCATCCAAAACGCTTTTGCTGTCTGTTATAGTGCTTGACGCTGGTGGGTGGACGGGCTTAGGAGCCTGTCGGACTTAGGAAGAACCTACTGCGGCGGTGGAGAATCGGTCCATATTTCCGATCATTTTCGTTAAATAGAACTCGCTCATAGGTTAGGTACTTAAGGCCCACCGAAAACGGGTTCTAAGCCCAGTTGCAGGCGTCCGGTTTGGGTGTCGCGTGCGGGGTGTGCGCGCTGAGCGTTAGCGCCGAGAAACGCGATAGCT
>JBOIEG010000584.1:0-1982 GCA_050740915.1 Gammaproteobacteria bacterium
TGCTGCGCTACCTGGAGCGTACGACAGGCTACTCGCGCCAGCAACTGAGAGTTTGTGAAAAAACCGTCGCGAGCGAAGGAAGGTCGCGTTCCGCCGGAGCGCAGGAACCGCAGTGTATATTGAAATACATAAGGATTCCGAGCACCGCCGGAACGCGAGATCCCGAGCGCAGTAGGTTTTTTCACAAACTCTGAGTTGACGATGGATACTAGACCGCCAAGTGGATACGTGGGCAACGTTGAGCAGGCATAGCGATTGCCTACAAAAGGGACGCGATTTCGCTGAGCCAGCTTGGGAGCGGTTGTTGCCGAAGGTCGTAACTGTTGTCGATTGCTGTTAACAAGTCGCCTGTAACCGACAATATGGGTTTGTTTTCAGATTAAAGGGGTTGGTGAATCTAGGAGGAAGTCAAGTGGGTTTTCATCGCTCTAAGGTGTTACAGAGGATCAGTCATACCCTCATCCCCGGAGGCGCACATACCTACGCTAAAGGGGATGACCAATACCCAGAATTAGCTCCCGGATTCATTGTCCGCGGTAAGGGTTGCCGCGTTTGGGATGTGGACGGGAACCAGTTCATCGAGTACGGCATGGGTTTACGCTCGGTCACGCTCGGGCATGCCTATGAACCTGTCATACAGGCCGCGTGGCGCCAGATGCAGCTGGGTAGCAACTTCAACCGACCTGCCGCGATCGAACTTGAATGCGCTGAAAAGTTACTCAGCCTGCTGCCCAACGCCGAGATGGTCAAATTTGCCAAGAATGGCTCGGATGTGGGCTCGGCCGCGGTAAAACTAGCTCGCGCCTATACGGGAAGAGACATGGTGGCTATCTGCGGGGATCATCCGTTCTTCTCTGTTGACGACTGGTTTATCGGGTCGACCGCCATGTCGGCTGGGATCCCCAAAGTTGCTCAAGAGTTGACTGTAAAGTTCAACTACAATGACTTGGAAAGCCTGCGGCGCCTCTTTCAGCAGCACCCACAACAACTCGCCTGCGTGGTCATGGAAGCTGAGACGACGGACCCCCCGCGGGATGGTTTTCTCCGTGGTGTCCAACGCCTGTGCCGCGAGCACGGTGCTGTATTTATCTTGGATGAAATCATAACGGGTTTTCGCTGGCACTTGGGTGGCGCCCAGACCCATCACGATATCGTTCCAGACCTGTCTACGTTTGGTAAGGCATTAGGAAACGGCTTTTCGGTTGCCGCTCTAGTTGGCCAGCGGGAGCTAATGAAGCTCGGCGGCCTTGGTCACGATAAACCCAGAACTTTTCTGCTGTCGACGACTTTCGGCGCCGAGACCTGCACTCTAGCCGCCGCATTAGCCACGATGGAAATATATTACCGAGAAAACGTGGTGGAGTGCTTATGGCAGAAAGGCGAGCGACTCGCAGCGGGGGTTAATAAGGCCATAGCGGAAAACCACTTGCAAACCTATTTCCAGCTGGTCGGGAAACCCTGCAACCTTCTTTACGTCACGCGCGACCGAGAAGAGAACCGTTCGCAGGAATTGCGCGCGCTATTTTTGCAAGAAACCATCAAACGCGGGTTACTCATGCCCTCTCTTGTCGTTAGCTATTCACACACCGACGCCGATATAGACCGAACGGTTGAGGCCGTTTCCGAGGCGTTGACGGTGTATGCAAGGGCCCTCGCGGAGGGTGTTGAAAAATACCTGGTAGGACGTCCCGTAAAACCGGTTTTCCGAAAGTATAACTAGGGAATAGATGAGGCTAACAAATGAAAGTAGTGCTATTTTGCGGCGGCTTAGGAGCCTGTCGGACTTAGGTTGAACACCAAAGCCATAACGTACGTGTTGAGCGCCAAAATCGAGGTTCGGGTGGTCATCAAGGCAATCGACTCCGTGAGTTGATGATGGACAGACTCTTCTCGGCCCGCTTTTTAGCCCGCCAGCCCCGCCAGCCGGCGGATGTTCCACGCCATCGTCACCAACGACCACTCTCCCCGTACGGCTTCAACGC
>JBOIEG010000585.1:0-1026 GCA_050740915.1 Gammaproteobacteria bacterium
GTTGTCCATATATCCACAGCCAGAGCCTGTAGGACTTGCGTCAGAATCGTTGTTTTCCTCAGACGCCCTTAACTCCATGGGGTCTATCAAGTAGAAAACTACCCACAAATTTTGCTGAGGAGCCAGAATTTTAAACACTCTTTTTCCTCAGGAGCGAAGATACGGCTGAACCTGTCAGATGTCAAACACGCGCAATCTCGGTCCGGAATTGGGAATTATTGGGCCATTCATTGGCCCGAGGCGCTATGTTATGGGGCGTTTTGGCGTCTCGGGCGAGCGAGGGCCAAGGCCTGTCCTGAGCCTGTCGAAGAGGGGGTTGTCGGCTCAGGGATCTGAACCGGGTGGGGTGTTCGTTTTCGGATCAGGCTACTTGGAATAGCTCGAATGGCCGCGCCGGGGATCGGGGCGGTGCCCGGGCGGACAAGCCGAGATGAGTGAGGATCTTGGCGATCATGTCGGGGTTCTCGATGCCTGTCCTGAGCCTGTCGAAGGGGCGACGATGATCTTCAGCGTGCCGCCGCAGTGAGGGCAGTGCTCAATATCGATATCGAACACCCGTTTGAGCAGCCGAGCCCAGCTGATGCGGGCTGGCGCCGAGGGATGGGGTGCGTCACCGTGCTCAGCTGAGGAGGCATTCGCATTGGCCGGCGCGCTCGGGACAATTGCGGCACGCAACTTTGGCATTGGGAGCAAGCACGCCAAGGAAGCGGATCAGATGCAAGCGCGGCTCAATGCCGCGCCCGGTCAAGGCAGGTGCATAGGGAATGTAGGGGGGATCGATCCACGCAAGCCAGCGATCCGCTCGGCCCAGGCGTGTGAGCGCAGGCATAACCAAGCTGAGCGTGCCGATACCCGCGCGGGGTGCGATGATCTCGGTCAAGGCGCCTAGAGGCCAACCTCCTAGTGTACTGTAACAATAATAGCCTTACAATAAGGACTGGTTATGGTACAGTCCGTTTTATGTGGAAACCAGCCAGCGTTTTGCCGATGACTGCAGAACAGAAAAGGACGTTGGAGGCGTGGATT
>JBOIEG010000586.1:0-3780 GCA_050740915.1 Gammaproteobacteria bacterium
CAACCTTCTCAAACAAGAAAAAACACTTAAGAAGGGTATCAAACAAAAACGCCTCAAAGCCGGTTGGGACGACAACTATCGTGCTAAGGTACTGTTCGGGTAGTCACTTTTAATGCTCTTACCCTGGGTTTGACCTCCAGCGCCAGATCATTAAACCCCCAGTGACAATAGTTGGTTACAGTGATCGAGAGGTGCCTGAGGGAGCGTTGGCCCGAAGCCGGACAGATTGTGAATATGTCACAGAATGTTTGTGCGAAAAGTTACTGAACAAGCGAAGGTACATTTCGTATCCTTGGCGGTGTAAAGGCTAACGTGGCGCTCAACTCGGACGCGCCAAAAAGCGGCGCGCCGAGTTAGCTTTGGCGATGGCCCACAGGCATCTCGGCTCTGGCGCTATTTTTTTCTTTAAGGAGGGTGAAACCGTGTCAAGTATCACTTTGCTGTACAATGCTCTGCCTAAAGCGATTTTCATCGCGTTGGCAACTCTAGCTCTCGTTACTACCTCACCAGCACATCCTGTGGACAAAAAGACTTATCCTGGCGTAACGTGTCAGGCGGGACCGTTTGCATTACCTGGAGATCTCGACTACAGCATCGAAGGGTACGTAAAGAATAACGCCTCAGGTTCCGTGTGGATTGTTTGCCCGATCGTGTATGACGTTTTCGATGAGGATAGAAGCACAGGCCTTCAGGGCAGAGGACACGGGGGGATTAGTGCGGAGGTTCGCGTCCACAAGGCGGATAGTTTCGGGGTTATTTGTGAGCTACGTAGCAAGGACGCGCACGGAGTAGATGAGCGATTGCAAACCCAATATACCTTCGAGTCGGCAGGCAATCGCCTAGTGAATTTCACCAACGTGGAGTGGTTTAGTGGAGGGTATTATGTGCTTGCATGTATAGTCCCCCCAGGGCACAGCATTCGCTCTTACCACGTGTACGAGCATTAATTATCATTAAAGCCGGCGCGTAATTTTACTGTTAGACCCATAAAAGAAGGTGTACATATGAAAATTGACAACAGGGTAAAATGTTCTTACCGCCAGACAGACATTCGTATCCTCTCTGCGTCACTAGCCCTCTTGGCCATAGCCTCGTGGGCTAGTCCGGCTAGTGCCGATCTCGTAGCCAACAATGTGAGGGCCGCACTTTACAACGTGGCGGGTGAGCGTGTGGGAATAGCGCAGCTTACGCAGCTACCTGATGAGGTGCGGATTGTGACCCACGTCCGGGGTCTAACGCCTGGCTTCCACGGGTTCCACGTGCACGCGGTGGGGCTATGCGAGCCTGATTCTTTCATGAGCGCAGGCGGCCACTACAAACTCGATGGACAAGACCACCGGGATCACGCGGGCGATCTGCCGGTCCTGCTGGTGAATGCCGATGGTAGCGGGAAGGCGAAGTTCAGGACCGATCGCTTCGCGCTTGCGGATCTTTTCGACGCCGACGGCAGCGCTTTGATCATACACGCGAACCCCGATAATTATGCCAACATCCCCACGGCTCGGTACGCGCCTCCCCCGGATATAACTACTCTGGCCACAGGAGATGCAGGGGCCCGCATTGCCTGTGGGGTCATCGGCGACGATTAGAGGAGGGACGGAGGCTGTGGGTGCCACTCGGGCCAGCTTAGCGCCGCAGGGTGGCCCTTTATACTCTAGCCAGATCACCCGCGCCGCGGCTCTTCGATCGCTGCCACAGGTATCGCGCAGTTTGCGGGTGTGGGGAGAGCAGCTTTATCGCGCGTGCGCGACGGTCCTGATGATATATCCGCCCGACTTCTCGTCACGCTCCAGTTGCAGCAAACCTCGCGCTTCCGCATCCTCGAGTAACTTGCTGAAGGAGCTGAAGCCGTAATACGATTCGTTGAAGCCTGGGTTACGCCGCTTGATGGCCTGCTTAACCATCGAGCCCCAAAGCCTCTCTTCTTCGCCGCGTTCCGCCGCCAGCGCGTCGGCGGTTTCTACGACGAGGTTCAGGGCTTGTTGTTGCTTCTCATCCTCTTTGTAAGCCGCCTCAGAAGGAATCCCGGCAGCGCCCCTAGTCTTCGCTTTTCGGCGACGTTGTTTTTGACTCTCATGGTCTCGGACTAGATCATCGTAATAAATGAACTCATCGCAGTTTGCAAGCAGTAGGTCTGAGGTCGAATTCTTAACGCCGACGCCGATCACGACCTTATTATTCTCGCGAAGCTTGCTGACCAACGGCGAAAAATCCGAGTCACCGCTGATAATGACAAATGTGTCCACATGCTCCTTCGTGTAGCAGAGGTCAAGCGCATCGACGACCATACGGATGTCGGCGGAGTTCTTTCCAGATTGGCGCGCATGCGGTATTTCTATCAGCTCAAATGACGCCTGATGCATGGTCCCCTTAAATTCTTTGTAACGATCCCAATCACAATAAGCTTTCTTAACGACGATGCCGCCCTTGACCAGCAAGCGCTCCAGCACTTTGCTGATATCGAACTCGGCGTACTGAGCCTCACGCACGCCGAGAGCAATATTCTCAAAATCACAAAACAACGCCATGTTTTTCGTTTCTGGTAACCCGGCCATGGTTCACTCCCGATAGGTGAAGTACCCGCATATAGGTTGTCATTCGCAAAAAAGGCATCACGCTGGCACCCGTGCGGGATCAACAATAGGACGATCTACTGCTGCCTCAATCTCCGGGTCCCGAGCGAAGAACATGCCCAACGTTATTCTTTTGCTTGCGTCACTCATACAGATAGTTCTTTCCTTCGAAGCCCAACGATAAGGTTAACCGGCTTGGAAAGTGCGCAGCGTTTTCCAGGTCCGTGTTGAACCTTTTGTTAGGCTTTCCAATTTTCGGCAGTACTTCCCCGAATAAGATTTGAAGCAACTGTGCTCCTTCGAGGCGGCTCCAATCCTGAGCGAGTTCAGCCATGAGCGTGTTCGTGGCTGTCAAAACGACACCCTCTCGCTCCATGCGTCGCCTCGACATATCCTCGGAAATATCGAAGGGCGATCCAGAGGCATCCATTACTGCCTGCACTTGATATCCTTCATGGCGCGCGCTGATGGCCGGATAGACGAGGCACACGTCGGTCGTAACTCCAGCCATGATCAGATTCTTGCGTTTGGTTATTTCTACTGTCTTTTTAAAGTTGGGATCATCCCAAGCGTTCACGATCCCAGCCCGCTTGATCTGCGATGCGAAGGCTTCCGGTAGGATTTCTGCTAATTCAGGGATGAGTGGCCCCTGAATGTTCTCCTCTTGGCTGCTCGTTAGAACAACGGGGATTTTGAGGATCTTCGCTGTCTTGGCCAGCGCTAACGTATTGCGCTTCACTACCTCCAGAGGAATATCCTTGATCAACTGCATTGTTCCGATCTGATGATCGATCAGCAACAATGCTGAGCTCTCTGCGCTGAACATTTTGCTCATTTCATCTTCTCCTTTCGGGGCTCAACGTTTCGTTAAGCATCACGCCCCTGAGCGTAACAGAATGCTGTTTTGCTCGCCAACTGCTCGCTGCTCACCCGAAGTCCGGGGGCGTGATGCTTTAACGTCTTGTTGGACGAGCCCGACCAATGACTTGTGGACTTCTTCGGACGGTGGCTGAACGCATACATGGTGCCCTGGGCCGGACTCGAACCGGCGACCTCCCGCTTAGGAGGCGGACGCTCTATCCACTGTGTCCTTCCGGTAAGCCTGCATGAATTCCGCTGAGGTTCTTGATATCGTCAGTTGCCGCTTTAGGAGTGCAGGAAGGACAGCTGATGGTAGCCGCAAAGATACGGGCGGGTACACCCGCAC
>JBOIEG010000587.1:0-2772 GCA_050740915.1 Gammaproteobacteria bacterium
GCACTAGGAATTGGGTGAAGGCCACGCGGAGATTTGCCGTTCAAATCCGATAGGGACGCCATATAGATATGAATCCAAGTACCGTCCCCGCGTCCGGGGACGCGGGGCTTCAAAGCTAAGGTCGAGCTTGAGAGGCTGCTCAAGCTTTCGCTTGCCCGTCATCCGTTGAGGGATGCCGGGGGCCGGATTTACACACCTCTCGGCGGGCAACCTTTCCAAAGACAATCACGCATGGTTCGACGAGCCTGTCTCTAAATCGAGGCATTATTTCGTTTAGTGATATGGTTCGCGATATACATCACGATATATTGTTGGTTCCTTGCCGTCGCGGTAGATCCACACATCGGCCACGTGCGAAGGCGCCGCTTGGCTAGTAGGGCCGGTAATCCGCGAGTTAAGAACCGGTTCATTCTTTTCCATCGAAGTCAGAACCGCCCGCTCGCCGTCCTTCAATAGATCCGCTTTCGACTTGAACGCGCCTTCGGGAACGATCGAATGTTCCCAAGGAACCTCGATGACATTGTCGCCGGTGAGCGTAGTTCCATACTCCAAGGGCCCCGCCGCGACAACGATCGTCCTACGGGACCCTTGTAACTATCTCACCTATCTCAGGGGGTTTCGAGCGGCTGGCTAGGCCGGCGGCGCCAATTCCGGCCGCAGGGCAATGCCAAGAAATGCGAGACGAGCTGTTTTCATTTGATGGTTTGCCTGTCATCGAGCACTATCGAGCTTCGCGCGGTTGCCTCTTCACCCGCCCATGCAACGCCGAGGCGGATCTCGGAAAACTGGACGCGGATTACAAAATTCGAACACCAATGTAGGCTTAAAAAGATTATTTCAATTTTTTTTGTTACTACAAAACAATGTAATGATGTTTGTCGATTAACAAACTATACCCGCTATGGGTATAATTAAATCATAGTACCCGACTCTCAAGCATAGGCCCTTGATTGGGTTAGGTTTTGTTTTGGGTTGCCGAACAGGAAGTCGAGCAAGACCTGCAGGGATTGGATAAAAGTTCTGGGGGCGAAGAGTGTGCGGATTGCATCGAGGCCGAGAGCGAAGAGCGAACGGGCGGGACGGCCATGAGCTTTCAGGCGGCGTGGTTTTTTGTTAAGCGCCCATAGGCCGACCTTGCAAGCGACGCTGGCGGCCATCGCGAGTATCGCCATCAGCATCACGAGTTTGTCGGGGTCCGTCATGTGCGTTGTCTCCAGATTGAAGCCTCTTGTTTTCAGAGCGGCGAACAGCGTCTCGATTTTCCATCGCTTGCGATAGATCGCCAAAGCCCGCTTGGGGCGATTACGGCTGGCGATGGTCAGAAGCTCGCCAGTCTCGAGACGCAGAATGACGATCCGCACCGGCGGCGAGGCGTTGTTTTCCGAGGCGCCAATACGCCACCAGCCTTTGAGGGACATGCGTTCGCGGTTTTTCAGCCGCGCCGCGTGTCGCTGCAGGGGCAGCGGCGCGTGATCGTCGTTGAAGATATGCATGTCTTCGCGCAGGCGCAAAAAGTGAGGTATTCCGGCCTCTTGAAGCCATGCGATCCAGGCGTTGCCGATGAACTCGCGGTCGCCGGTCAACGAAGCAACGGGCTGATCGGGGAACGTGTCCTTGCAGGTTTGCATCAGGTCGATCCGCTCGGCGGCGTTCGAGTTGCCGGCTTTGTCCAGCACACGCCAGAACAACGGCACGCACACGTCGTCATGCGCGACGCTGAGTACCAGAATATTCAGATCGGTTTTGCCGAACTGCCAGTTGGTGCGATCAAGCGCCAGATGCCACGGCTTGCCGGCCAGACCAAGCGCATGCACAACCAGCCGCGCCACTTCCGCTTCATTCAGTTCCACTTCATCAAAAAATCGCTCCAGCCGCCGATGTACCGAGGCCGTCCGTGCCGCGCTGTCGATGTGCGGAGCCAGCCGATTGAGATTCACGCTTCCGGCTTTGACGACGCTGGTCATGAGCCAGCCGAGCGTTTCGCGCCTTGATCGCGCCAGCCGGATGTGATCGATTATCAAACTGGATAAGGCCGCTGTCTGGTATTCGTTCATTTCAGGATCATCCTTGCAAGGGTTGAATCCTGATTTTCTGAATCATCTCACGGCTTTATCCAACCCTTTTCAGCAGCGTCGGGTACGGTGCCGCGTAATACTCGACCGTGTCGCTCGACTGTGCCGAAGACCATCCGGCAAGGCGGTCTCTGTTATTGGCTCTGATGGCGTCGACGAACGCCGCCGCCGAGCGGCCGTAGGCGTCCCGCTGGGCGACCTCGAAGAAGCCCCAGCCCTTCGGGCTCTGGAAGATCGCGATGAAGATGTCGTTCGCTGCGGAGGTGTCGTTGTCATTGAACGCGGCGCATTTCGTGGAATCGACCACGAAGAAGTAGGTGGTGATGTCGAGCGTCCGGCAGATTGCCGCGTCGAAGTCGCTCGGCAGGCGCAGCGCGAGACCGCATGCGAACGATCCGGCGAGGCAGTTGTTGTCTGAAAACGACCACATTGGCCTGCCATCGTCCAATCCCCAGTCCTTCTTGTTGCCATCGAAGCGAAGAAATTCCTGCACCCTGGCGCGGCCCTCCGGCCTGCCGCCAACCCCCCCTGCGATCTGCGAGCCCGTCATCAGCGTGGTCGGCACGCCGACACCCAGGTCGTTATCGGGCCCCACAAAATAGATCGTGAAGCCCAGCGGTGAGCGGAAACCCTGCGCCCGCCGCTGGTCCGTTCCACCCGCCGTGATCAGCCAGCCATTGCCGCTGACGTAGCGTTCGCG
>JBOIEG010000588.1:0-1360 GCA_050740915.1 Gammaproteobacteria bacterium
GTTGTCCATATATCCACAGCCAGAGCCTGTAGGACTTGCGTCAGAATCGTTGTTTTCCTCAGACGCCCTTAACTCCATGGGGTCTATCAAGTAGAAAACTACCCACAAATTTTGCTGAGGAGCCATGTTTTTGTGCACGCACCCTGCGCAGTGTAGAGCCCGCTCATCACGAAGCGTTCTTAGCTCCGGCCAGTGCGCCAAGGATCCGGATCCACGTTTTCGTCTAGCCGGGCGGCCCTGGGCGTCTAGGCGGGCGCATCATTTCTTAGTCTCAGAGCAGCTTGATCTCTACCAAGCGTCTTGACGCGACGGTAGCGCTTTGGCGACGGCAAGTCGTGGCCCACATAGAGTAACTCGAGACCACCAGCGCCAATTGCGCGTCGTTCTCTTACCGCCGTGCACGGGCCGATATCGATATACCGAGTCAGGTTACCAACGCAACTCGGGCAGATCTCTGAATACGTATTTCACGCCTTCGCTCCATTGACTGCTGAGCGCCGTGAAATACGCATCCCCATCGTCAAACCGGCGACGCATCTGAATGCTAAGGCTGTCCCGTTGGTAGCAGATCAGATCGATTGGCATGCCCACAGACAAGTTACTGCGCATGGTCGAATCGAACGAAAGTAGCACACATTTGGCCGCGTCGGCAAGCGTCGTGGATGGCGTAATGACGCGATCGATGATAGGTTTTCCATATTTCTTTTCGCCGGTCTGCAAATAGGGGGTGTCGAGCCCCGCCTCCATAAAATTGCCCTCCGGGTAAATTCGAAAAAGCCGCATCGTCTCGCCGCTGATTTGTCCGCCGAGTATGAACGAGGCATTGAATTTAATGGCACTCTCTGCCAAGTACTGACCGTCACGGCGCTCAATGTCGCGCATCGCATCCGCTACCAAAGTCGCCCCGTCAAACATCGTCCGCACGTTCCATAAATTGGGAACCCCCGTGGCGTCACCCCGCTGTTTCAGCACGCTAACCACGGCCTGTGTCCCCGCCAGATTGCCCGAGCTCAATAGAACGATCACCCGGTCACCACAGCGTTCGAACACGGTCATTTTGCAAAACGTTGCAAAATCGTCCACGCTGGCGTGCGTGCGAGAGTCCGAGGCGAAAATCATCCCGCTATCGAGCATGATGCCCACGCAGTAAGTCATTTTCATCGTCTGTAGAGAGGGAGAAATACATATTACTCCATTCAACTCAGAGGTTGTGAATCTTCGATATTCGCGGCGATAAGCCGCCGAGTGGGGATACCGGCGCCGGTGAGACAAGCGCGGGTTGAATGTCGCCTAGCCATCCAACAACCCGCCAATTCGCCGCAACCGACGTGTCTCGGGGAATTTGTGCCCCGTTATCCGG
>JBOIEG010000589.1:0-21102 GCA_050740915.1 Gammaproteobacteria bacterium
CCCCATGTCTCCAGCGGCGTGCGTTCAGCCGGCTGCAACTTGATCGCCACGCGGGTGTTCGGCATGAGCGAGACCATAGCAATCACTGGAAAGTCTGTAAAGTTATTAAAGGGACACTACACTAGCATCCTTCGTCCAAGAGCTACTCGCCCAAGAGGGGCTAGGGCCAGAGGATATCACCTTCAAGCTTGCTCTCGCGGAGATCCGCATACGCACGGATCCGGATCAGCTCAGGCAAGTGCTATGGAACTTGTGCGAAAACGCCCTTCGCTACAGTAAAGGAAGACCACTGCTGGAATTGTGCTGCGGTGTAAAACCCGGTTCAGAGCGCCCGTATCTGGACGTGATCGACCACGGCACGGGGATCCCGGAAGGTATCGCGGAACAGGTGTTCGAACCCTTTTTTACCAGCGAGCGCAAAGGGACTGGTTTAGGGCTGTACCTAGCCAGCGAGCTGTGCGAGGGCAATCAGGCAAGCCTTACCCTGCACACCAACACTGCCGAGGGGTGCTGCTTCCGCATTCATTTCGCCCACCCGGATCGGCAGCAACTCGTGGTTTAAGGAGACTTGAGGATAGATTGAACGTTGCACTCCCAACACGATGGTCTACGCTACATGAAAGGAGAAGCACTTCAGGGTACCCCATGCTGGACAGACAATTGAGATCTCATTGGGCCAGGGGACAACCCTTGGCGCTGATCGTCGATGATGAGCCGGACATTAGGGACTTGCTGGAGATCACGTTACAGCGTATGGACATCCGCTGCAAAGCCGCCCCCGATCTCGCACAAGCAAAGAACTTGCTAAAAAACAATCAATTCGATCTGTGCCTGACCGACAGGCGGCTACCCGACGGGGATGGCATCGAGCTCGTTGGCCATATACAGAAGCACCACACATCGACGCCGGTTGCAGTGATAACGGCGCACGGTAGTATGGAAGCGGCGATCCAGGCCCTGAAATCCGGCGCTTTCGACTTTGTGACCAAACCGGTCGATCTGGAGATCCTGAGGAAACTGGTCAATACGGCCCTGAGACTCTCCGAGCGGCCGCCCGAGACCAAGCTGCTCGGCCTAACGGGGGAGTCGCCCGTCGTGCGCCAACTGAGAGCGACCATCGCCAAGCTCGCTCGCAGCCAGGCTCCCGTCTACATCAGCGGCGAGTCAGGTACCGGCAAAGAGCTGGTCGCGCGTATGACCCACGAGCAGGGGCCGCGTGCCGATCAACCCTTTGTCCCGGTCAACTGCGGCGCTATCCCGCAAGATTTGATGGAAAGTGAATTTTTCGGTCACAAGAAGGGCAGCTTCACCGGTGCCGTAGCCGACAAGGAGGGGCTATTCCAAGCCGCCCAAGGGGGGACCCTGTTCCTGGACGAGGTCGCCGAGCTGCCGCTGCACATGCAGGTGAAACTTCTTCGTGCGATCCAGGAGAAGGCGGTGCGCCCGGTGGGCACGCAAACCGAAGTAGCGGTGGATGTACGCATCTTAAGCGCCACCCATAAAGACCTCGCTAAGCTGGTGGAGGAGGGAAAGTTCAGGCAAGACCTCTTCTATAGGATCAACGTGATCCAGCTCAACGTGCCGGTGCTGCGCGAGCGTGCCGAGGACATCCCCGCGCTGATGAAGCATGTGCTAGAGAAGCTGGCCTCTGACTTCGGAGAGGGCAAATCCGGGCTGTCCAAGGAGGCCCTGGCCGCGCTCCAGGATTACGCCTTTCCGGGCAATGTGCGCGAGCTTGAGAATATTCTGGAGCGCGCCTTGACCCTGTGCGAGGGCAACACCATAGAAGCCGCCGATCTCAGACTCCCCAGCAACGAAAAAGCAGGGCCGCTGCAGCCCCCCTCTGGTCACGCCTTGGACTCGTCTCTTCATGACATGGAACGGCAGAGAATCCTGGCGGCGCTGGAGAAGACCCGATGGAACAAGACGGCGGCAGCTAAGCTGCTCGGGATCAGCTTTCGAGCGCTGCGCTATCGGCTCGAGAAGCTGGGGTTAGCTTAAGTGTACTAAACTGATTGAGCGCATGGCCGTTAAGTAGACGAAGCTCTTGATCCCCCTCTTCCGCATACACTGGTCTTTATCCACAGATTTACGTCGCATGCAGGCGAGGGTTAGATTAGGGTGAGGGCAGGTGTCGTTTTCGTGGTGTCTTCGGCGCCCCCTTACCCTCTCCCCAAGGAAGGAGGAGAGGGAAATTACTTCTGAAAGCCTACGTGCTATGTTCGGGGGCTATCTTAGCGAGAGCGGCCTGGGCGAATGCGCACACGCTCTTGTCTTTATCGGTTACCAACCGACGCAGCACGGGGACTGCGGACTTTGCTTGCGCTCCCATGGCTCCCAACGCGTCCGCCGCACGCCACCGCAGCTCGCCATCATTATCGCGCTCAAGGATCTGTACCAAGACCGGTACCGCAACTTTGGCCGCTGCCCCTATCTCGCCTAAGGCGTCGACCACTAAGCGACGCACCGCCCCCCGCTTTTCCCTTAATGCGTTGGTGAGGGCGGGTGCTGCATTGCTGCCCATAGTCCCTAACGCGTTGGCCGCCCGCCATGGGACATCGGGATCGGAATCGTCCAGGGCCTTGATCAGATCGGGTATGGCGACGTGCGCAGCGGAACCCATTTGACTAAGGGCGTCGATGCCGGCCCCGCGCACGGCCGCGTCCTGATCTTTCAGCGCTTTGAGCAAGGCGGGTACCCCCTGTGCTCCCATCGTTCCGAAAACCATAGTCGCAGGCCAGGGGAGGGGGTGGTTATGCGCGACCACAGGCGCCGATCCCTTGGGTTCGGCTACACGGTTTCCCTTGGACTGGTGGTTTCGCTGGGATGCCTCTTTATCCATGGGAGCTTCTTCAACGTCGGCCGAGACCAGGGAAGTGACGTCGATCCCCAACCTTTTTGCGAGCTCCAAGCGAACGAATCTCGGAACTTCATAGCGGTTCTCGGCGGCGAGAAGGCAGTCCAGCACCGCGGAAAGAAAGGCCCTTACCTGTACCGGGGCGTCTTGCTTGCTGTCGGCTTGTGCGAGGAATTTTCGCCACAGGGTTTCGGCACTTCCGTTGCGCTCGAGCAAATAATAGGCTGCTAGGTACTCGGCAAAGAGATTGAGCACGAACCGGATATGAAACTTACTCGGTCGCAATGTCTGAACCATCCCTATCCCTTCTTCAAGCCGGCGTAGAGTGACGCCGGGATCCGGTCCTCCGATTCGGGTCAGGGCCCTGTCACGGGGTATAGCCATCGGGCGAAAATCGCGACCTACAGACTCCCAAGCCAAGGTCGCCAAGGCAGACGCGAGATCATCGCCTAAGTGGTACGTATAAGCGGCGATTAGATCGGGGATGCTGATGGAGCCCTCGAGGTCTCCAAGCAGCTGTTCCAGGTAAAGTTTGGCCACGCCAGGCGAAACCCGCCGCCAACTCGCCATGCGCACGAGGGTGCGAGCCGTTTCGGCGATCGTCATTTCCCGCGTTCTCGCCCTGTTTTCTCGCTGTTGTACATAACCGCGCAAGAACGTTACCAACAGGTCCCGGTCTAGCAGCTGCGTTTTCACAACAGCTTCCGTGTCGGCGAGCCGTTCTTTCTGGCGCGACGTGATTAAAAGATTTATGCGAGCGAAACCGGGGGTGTTTGGATCCAGCAGTTGCCGGGCCTGCGGAGTCATTTCCGAGAAACCGTCGATGATGACCAGCAAGCGTCCGGTGTTCAGCAAGGCGTGAAGCAAATCATCGGCTAAGGGTCGCGAGCGGCCAAGCGCAAGCTCCAGTTGGTCCTTTACTGCAGTCACCAACGGGTGGCGCCCCTTACCCACATACAACGTGACCTCGTCCTCGATGAGAACGGGTAGCATGCAATGCCCGGCAAGCTGCTGGCTTGGCTCATCGGAGACGGCCCATTCGGCTACCCGGCACGCGAGAGCTGTCTTGCCGGAATCGCCCTCGCCCCAGATCAGCAAGCGCATGGGGAAGCTCGATACATTCCTCAGAGCATCGGCATTGAGCGAGGCTTGAATGCGATTTTGTAGGATTATTGGTAGCTCGACGAAAAGGCGCCGTTCGCGTACCGTCGGCCTGCTCCGAAAGCGTTCACGGACACGCAGCGCTGCGGCCGCCACCCAAGAGTCGAGCAGGCGTGGATAGTCAATGGTACCCAGAAACAACACCTGAGTAAGCGGCAAGTGGGTGCGACGGCCGAAGCTTCTAACCGACTGACACAACTGCAACGCCCTTTGCGGACTGTGCTGAAGCAAAAACATCCAGATCCCGAACCACAACGTATAGCACGCTAACAGCAGCCAGATAGCTATGAGCCATTGGCTCAGAGGAGCCGGTAAGCGATCGTAGGCACGCGTCAACCACCAGCGGCCGGCATCGACCCAATTCCCTAACACGGATCCTTGTCCATCGGTTTCGGAAGCCGCCTTTCGGAGGGCTTGCTGCGCGGCCTGGCGCACGCTTTCGTTGGGAGAACGAAGCGCCCGCTTGAGTGCGTTAACGCCGTCATCGCCAAACGCGCTCAGCGCCTGGGCTGCCGCGGCCCGCACCAAGGGGTTCCAGTCTCCCAAGGCGCGTGTGAGCCCAGGTACGGCAAGCTCACCGCGGGCACGGGTCGCCATCAAGACACCCGGCACCGTCCAGCGGACGTGCGGGCTGCTATCGTCCAGCGCGCGAACGAGGGCGGGTGTCGCGGTGGCCGCTGGAGCGCCTATCCTGCCCAAGGCGAGCGCGGCGGACCAGCGCATTTCGTGCTCGCGATCGCGCAGCGCTCGGGTCAACGCAGGCACCGCAAGCGCAGCGCCTGCACCCAGCCTGCCCAGCGCCTCCGTGGCCCGAATGCGCGCTCGCCCGTTTTGATTCGAGAGCTGCGAGACCAAGCCCTTGACGTATTTCAGAGGCCGGGACGGCGCCGTGTGCGTGTTTGCGCCAGTGGCTAAGGAGCCGCTCTTTTCCCCCGTACGCAGATCTTCGGTGGCGGAAGCTTCAAGCAGGCAAACTAAGACCCCAAACAGGATCAACCGGGTGCCAACACGGGTAAGGCGAGCTTGACGCCCAGATAGCGGTAAAGCGGTTGACGGCTCTTCAGTCGCCTTTGCTTTTGGCATCATTTTTCACGTCTGGCCAGTTGCACCCGTCGTCGGTATGGCGGCCGAGGATACGATATTCACGCGACACGCGGATCACGCGCTCGACCACGACGAACGCCTCTCTGTTCTTGGCGTTTAGGGACAACGTATCACCGACCAGGTATATTTCTGTCAGTACTTGATGGGCGCCGGCTTCCTTGTGGGTGCGGAGCTCAATATTGGCAAACCCTCCCAGGTATTTAAGCAGGCGCTGGTATTCGGGATCGGTCTCTGGTGTGTCCGCTCGCAGAATGATGATCATGGCTCGGTGCTTAGCATCCGAAAAGCAGGCTGTGGCAGGCGGCTTTTTCTTCCACCGCCTATTCGTTTGCAAGCCGCGCAGGGTGTATTTTCATGTACTCTCGCAGTAAGTTTAGCATGGGTAGTTTAGTCATGGCGCCAAAGCATGAGCTCTGATCCGATTCTGACAGCATGGGGCTTGTTCCTCAGCGCCTTTGTCTCGGCGACCCTGGTCCCTGGGAGCTCCGAAGTACTGCTCGCGTATCTCGCTCTGAATTCGCCGCTCTCTCCCAGCGCATTGCTTTTGATCGCCACCGCGGGAAACAGCCTGGGAGCGATCACGACATGGGGCCTTGGTTTTCTCTTGTCGCGAGGCTACCCGCTCGAGTGCTGGAGGAAGCAGCCGAGTGCTAGAGCTTTGCAGTGGGTGCAGCGGTGGGGCGTCTGGTCGCTGCTGCTCTCCTGGCTGCCCGTGCTCGGCGATGCCTTGTGCCTGGCTGCAGGCGCTGGTTACGCCTACCGGCCATGTCTTGCGCCGTGGCAATCGTGGTGGGCAAGGCACTGCGTTACGGGATCGTTCTTGCAATCGTGCTTTGAGCGCAGGGGGGAGGTGTCTGTTTTCTGAGTTGCATCGGGCCTTTGCCGCCATTGTTTCAATCACCGGGGTCCGTTACGCTTAACGGAGTGTCGAATTGCCCCGATCGCACATGCGTCGGGATAGCAACAACCACCGGTATGTTAGACGCATCGAGAAACTACAGGGATCTACTTATTCCCCTCGTCGTAGCCTCCGGCATCAGCCTTGGTCTGTATCTCGATGCCGATGCGAGCCCAGGGTTTCAGCTCGCGCTGGGGATGGTGGCGTGGGCTTTCTTGCTCCTGCTTCTAGCCGCAGAACGTACGCCGGTGCGCCTGCAAGTTGCGATCGCTGTTCTTTTTGCCACCATCGGGGAGCATTTTTCCTCGCCCTTTCTCGGCGCCTATATCTATCGATTTGAGAACGTACCGGCTTACGTCCCACCCGGGCATGGCATGGTCTATCTCGGAGCCCTGGCGCTCGCGCGTAGCGCCTTTATGCACCGCTTCCAGTCTGGCTTCAAGTACTCGGCCCTGCTGCTGGGCGGTGCGTGGTCGCTATGGGGTGTGGCGTTCGCGGAACGTACGGATCCCACGGGGGCCTTGCTATTCTGTGTGTTTACTGTTTTCGTCTTCCTCGGGCGCTCGCCTTTTTTGTATCTGGCGGCGTTTTTTCTCACCAGCTACCTGGAGTTGGTCGGGACCTGGCTCGGCACCTGGCGCTGGGCCTTGCAGGAACCGCTGTCTGGACTCTCCCAAGCGAATCCGCCGAGCGGGATAGCGGCCTGGTATTGCTTGGTCGATGCGGTGGCCTTGTCGGGGGGTGCCCTTTTAGGTCAAGCGCTGGCCTGGCTTCCCCGTTTTTTCGCTCGACTGACCGGCGCACCTGAGCCGGATCCGAGACATGTGACTGGCTATAAGCGTTAAAAACCGCAATGCGGGACTAACCAGAACAGCAGGAATAACAGCTAGTTGGTGTCTCGAAGTGTAATTTTTGGCGACTTTTTGCGTTAAGTGCCACCAGTCCCCAGAGGTTCAAGCCCTCAAAACGACACGTTCACGCGAATGAAATAGCATTCGGTAAGCGGATGACGATCGATAACATATGATTGAAAAAACTACTGCATTTGCGCCTATTTTTCGGCAAAAACTTGATAGGTTAAAGAAGGATATTAAGAAACTCAGGAAAGATAAAGACAAAAAAGAATATATCAAAAAATGCATTCGTGAGGCAAAACAACTAAGGAATCTCTTAAAGGACAGTTCTCAAAAGGAGCTTTATTTACACATAAGACTTGAGGGCAACGAGGTACATTTATTGGACAAGCACCCGTGTTTAGTTGTAAAGAAAATTTCCATTGAACGCGGAATACTGAAAATCGCTCTAAATTATTTTGACATGGGTCCACAGAAATGAACCTGCTTCCGGAAAGCACTCGTCTTAGTTAAGAGATAGAGACCGTGCTCTTCAGCCGCGCGTCATACGATCTCCGCTGCCGCTAACGCGGCCCACGCAGTATGGGAATGCGCGATATCACTATGCGCGCCGGAGGGTAGTCCGCCGTGGATGATGACCTTGTTCCCGTCGAGGTTCAGCCACTTGCCCTTCTTGAATGAGTACTTCTTACCCCGCTCGGAAAGTTGCTCCGGCCTGGCGTTGACGGCTTGCGCGCCGTCGTGGCCGATGGCGCCCCAGCGAGAGATCTGGTCCGCGATGGCGGCCGCATTGTCGCCGTTTACGAAGCTCGCCGCGGTATACGTACGGCCGACGGCAAGATCTTTTAGAGAGTGCGTCGCGAGCAGCGGCCCATCGACACGCACCGCCATGCCCTTGAGCGCTCCAGACCGAGTCGCGTCGTGAGGTAGCTGATCGGCAAACGCGTAATGTGAAAACGCGCCCTGAAGCAGGAACAGCGATTTGACCGGCGATCGCTCCCCCTTGAGCGTCTCGGGCAATCCTGACAGGGAGAAGGACACGAGCCTGGCACCGAAGGAATGGCCGAGCAGGTGGACACGCGTATTCTTGGCGTCGTCAGCGAGCCGCGTGAGCACACGCGCGCCGAGGCCTGATCGTCCGACGACGCCCGCGCGTTCCTTCATTTGCCAATATGTGGCAATACGAAAGGCGTCCTTTGCACCCGCCCAGAGTTTTTTGAACGGGTCTCCAATACCGACGGCGCCACCACCGTCGGACGATTGCCCGCGCATCGCTTGAGCGCCGAGCACGTCGAGGAGTGCACGCCACTTGTTGTCGCTCAGTCGGCCGATTGCACCCTTGGCCGCGTCGGGCTGCTTGCCATCGACGAGTGTAGTCGTTCGTTCGGACTCGAGGAGCTCGGCAAGCTTCGCCCGGAATTCTCTTAACGCAGCATCCGTTTTTGCCTGCTTCTCGAGCATCGTCGTCAGCTCGTCGAGCAAAGAGAGCTGACGCGCGTTGTCGTAGCCTTTCCTAAGCTCCGCCTTGATCTGTTGCGGCGTTGTGTGAGCAACGGGTGCGGGTGGTGCGCCGTTGAGCGAAACGCCTCCGCCTCCGCCAGCTTGTACCACGTTGCTCATTGACGCATTAGCGGCATCGTCCGGCCACAGTATCGAGGGCCAGATGACGCCGGCGACTCCGATGCGTGCACTCGGATTCTTCCGAGAGACATTACTGTCCAGAACCTTGCGCATTTCCCCGAAGAACCGATCGTATAGCGAGAAGGCCACCTTCTGATCGTTGTTCCATCCGTGTGAGAAGATAAACAGGTCCTAAATCTTCTCTGACGTGAGCTCGGTGACGAACCGATCGATTCCGCTCGCATCCGTGGGGTTGCCGTCCTTGTCGAACGTGAGCAACCAGAAAGGGAAACTATGGAGGTTCTCAGACATCATCAACTCCGTGCTGGTCAGGTTGGAAGTTTTGGATCAGACGCTTTGAATTGCGCGCATGAGGTCGACGAGTCCGTGCCCTTCGAAATAGCGCTCTCGACCCAGTGAGGTGGCACTTTCGAGGAATATTCGCTTCACTTCTTCCGGCCGTTGAATGAACTCGCGCCGGATGGACAGGAATGCGGCGATCGCTCCCGACACATGCGGCGCGGCCATGCTCGTGCCACTCTCATCGACGTACGCTGCAACGTCGTCCTCGACCTTGATCTCGAGCTTTGCGCATTTGGCTTTGGCGGCGCACGATGTGATGCGCTCGCCAGGCGCGACGAGATCAGGCTTAAGCCGTCCATCGCCGGTCGGCCCCTTCGACGAAAAGAACGACACGCCGAAGGTGTGTGGCGAGTCCCGGTGCGTGCTCCCGACGGTGATGGCGAGCGATGCGTTGCCGGGGTCATTGATTGTATTCGACAGCCCGACCTTGGTTTCCCGCTCCGCGCTGACGCTGCCGTAGCCAGTGTTGCCTGCCGCGGTAACGACGACGACGCCGCTTTTTACCAGCCGGTCGACCTCGACGCAGAGGGGGCTCTGGCCACACGCGAACATCTGCGCATCGAAGTCATAGCCGACGCTCAGGTTCACGCCGTGAACGCGCAGCATCTTCGGATCATCGTTGAGGTCCTCCCGCACGTAGACGAGTGCCCGCATGATATCGCTCACTCGGCCTTCGCCATCCTTGTCCAGCACTTTTAGACTTACCAGCGTGCAGTTCGGCGCGACGCCATGCAGCGCCTCCGGATCTTGCATCTTCCGCTGGACCGGAAGCTTGTCCCACACGCGCTGGCCTTCGATATTCGCCTCGAAGACTTGCTCGAAAACGGCGTAGCGCGCCTTTTTATTTTCCGGTGGTTTCGGAAAGGCTATGGCCCCTGCGGGAAGCCGCCCGGCGATAATGCCGGCGACGTGCGTTCCATGTCCGAGGCCATCGTCCAGCGCCCCCGCACGCGCGATCTCCTCATTGGCCTTCTCGCTACCGTCGTTTCGCGGAGTGGCGTCGCTGCTAGATGACCCACCGGCGTCCTCATTGCTCATCGTGAAGTCGTAGTGCAGCTCCTCGACGTTTGGGTGATAGATGACGCTCTTCTCCTTGTCCTCTTTTATGCCGAAGTGAGGGTGGGTCCCATCGATGCCGGAGTCGATGACTGCCCAGGTGATGCCCGAACCGGTCGCGGAGTATGACTTGAACGCTGCATCCGCTTTGACCGTGGCGATAGATCGATCCATCAAGGCCTTCACCTTGAAGTCTGGCCATAGTTTGTAAACAACGCGTAGGCCCGGATCCATCTTGGCGTTGTCCTCGTCAAGCTTTAGCAACTTGCGCCACTCTTCCACGCTGAGCCGCACCTGGAAGTAGCTTTTGGAGATCGCGATCGGCCGCCGGTCGCGATGGAAGTTCTTCCCTAGCGCTTTTTCGCAGAGATCGGGAAACGCTTTGGTCGCCGCCCGCAGGCCGCCACGATAAAGGATGTTCAGCTCGATCATGTATCGGCCGGGCTTCTTCTCATCCTCGGGGAGACCCATTTCCTTACGTTGCTTCGGGTCGTGCAGTATTGGCGGCACGACTCCGCGACCAATCATGTTCAGCAATTCAGGGGGCGGTGGTGAGGTGTTTGGGTTCTCCTCGGCTGTTGAAGCAGCCGTGATGTCTTCGCTCGTCTTCGATGCGGACGGCGAGTCTTTGGAAGCGCGCCGTCTTTGCTCACGCTTCTGCTTCGGCTTCTTCGAAACGGCCATGGTTCCCTCCTGTCGCCAAGAGTGTACCGACGCTCGCGCAATGTCAATCGGCCTGGCGGCCAATGGCAGTTGATCAACCGCGATTAGCGCCTTCGCACGCTACGGGATGGGCCGGAGCAGCTGCAGTGCCAAGCGCCACCGGCGCATCCTTGGTTAGGTGCGCGCGCAACTCGTTCATTTAGAGATTAACCGGATGGTTGAGGATCTCCACGCCGGCGATAGACCTCGCCGGTGGCGGTGTCGCGCACGATGGCCCTTCCGTCCAAGCCAAGCGTCGCTACGCGCCCGCGGCAGTATCGCTCGCCGTTAAGACATTTGCGTGGTGGGACACGTCCCAGACTCGGGTGCTGCCGTCCCAGCTCACCGAGGCAATGCGCTCTCCCTTCTCGAGGAAGCCAATCTGCTCGACCGGGTTGCCGTGGCGCTGGGGATTTCTCATGCTCCATCACCTTCCTTGAACCACCTGAGCCACCAGGATGAGCAGCTATGTGCACGTGGATCACAGGCGGCGTCCTCTCGACCGCCGGGCTAGGCGTGGCCAATGAATATGACCAACGCAGACACACTTAAGACGCTCCGCACCGCGTGTAGCTTGCCCCAGCGCGATAAAAGTCGCCGCGCGGACTCTGAGCCTTTGTCCAAAGCCGGATTAACAAGTTGGTTGTTGGTGGGCATGATGACGAGCAGCGTGTATGGAATAACCGAACCGAGCAGCAGCCCGCCGACGAGCCACCACACCCCCGACCCGGCAGCCCAGGCCGCAACCGCGGACACCAGACCCAACACGGCAAGCGAAACTTGCATCACCGTCGCTTTACAATAGCTGATCGGAAAAACTGTTGCGGCCAATTCGGTGCCGCACTCCATCCGGGCCGGATGCTCGACAACGTTGATGTACACCGCAGCACCCGCGAAGAGCGCACAACAAACGGTTGCGATGATTTGAAAGAATGCCATCAGGGTCAAGGTCATGAACGCCTAACGAATAGGGTTTTATCCTCCCTGGCACGAATCGGTATGTAATCTTCGTGCCGACCACGGCGGATAAAAGCTGTTGCACCGAAACGCTGGACCAAAGCCTCAAGCGTGTTGGGGATTCTAAGGTTCGAGGGCCGAGAAAAGCAACGAAGCGTCGGGGCCTTGGCGGGGAGGATGCACGGGGTGCTGCGGCTTCGAGTTGAATGGCGCGCTAGCGCTTCCTTTCGCAAAAGGCCGACGCGCGCGGTCGCGTTTACCCGCGCCTGCCGCCAATGTAAGCGGCGGTCAGCCAGCGACCGTTTGCTACGGCGGACGAACTTATGCTCCTATTTTTCTGGCGCCGACTTTCGGGCTTGCTCGGTTACCAACTGCTGCAAACTAGTTAGCGCTTTTAGATTGGACGATCCTTCGATCGCTCTCACCGCGATGTCCTGCACTTGGCTATAGGCTTTCTCGGCTTGCTGGGTCAGTGTAGCAACCCGCTCGTTTTGCTCGGTCACCGTTTTCTCCAGAGCCGCAATGCGCGTATTAAGTACATTACGCTCACCTTCGAATTCTTTTTTCAGCAGGTCTTCCCTGGTCTTAACCTCCCCCTGGACCCTTTCGACGGCTTCTTTAACAGCTTTGCCGATGCCCGATTCCAACGTCTTCGGAAACCCGCTGACCTTTTCGCGCAGCTCATTCAATTCGGCTTCGCGTTGCCCGATCGTTCGCTCCCGCTCGGCTAATTCGCGCTCCATCTGCTCGCGCTTATATTGGATCTCTCTTTCCAGCTTGAGCTTTTCGTCTTGGAATCGGTCCTTGGATAACAGCTGCTCGCGTTCGAATGCATACAAATACTCTTCCTTTTCCCGCTCGTGCTGTTTGGACTCGGCTGCATCGCGATGCTTTGTTTCCGCCTCGTGTTGCTTTTTCTCTTTGTCCCACTCGGTCCGCAGGGTTTGCATCTCGCGGCCTAGTTCGTCTTTGCGAGAGGCCATTTCAAATTCAAACTCTTGACGCTTCTGATACTGCGCTTCGATAAGCGCGGCAAGACTGGAGGCTGACTTCTGAATTTCGTAGATCTCTTGCAGCTCTTTCTCTTTAGCTTCGACGGCGGCCGTGACTTGTTTATATCTGATGACTTCCTCTTCCAACCGTTCCGATAGTTGACTCAGGAATCTGCCCACTTCTAATTTTAGGGTGGCGATCGCTTGACCAGCCCCTTCCGTCGATAGTGCATCTGCTATCTCGACTAGCTTTTTCTGCGCCTTCTCTTGAATCTTGTCTTCGGGTTTAAGCTCGACTTCACGTCGCTCGTGCAACTGCGTCACAAGCTCATTGTAGGCAGCGAGCATCTCTTGTTTAGTGTTGGTCAGCGAAATCCTTTTCGTTTGGAATTTCTTGTCGGTCATCGCATAGTATCTCCTTAAAAAAGCAGTCTACTGTTTCCAAAAACAAAGAGCACGCACACGCTGAAACTATCGGTTTGGGAGATAGGGCGTTGCTTGTTTGACCTCCTCTGCAGCGGTGTCGGCCTAGCCATCATAAGGATAGACCGCACACGAGCCGCGGCTGGCGTCCCGCAAGCCCCATGGCCCGGCGTGCTAAAGCGCTCTTCAGTGGCGGCAAGAGATCCACCGCCAACATGGCGGCGTCACGCAACAGGATCGCCGGCAAGAGCTCATTGTAGAAGAGCCGTGCCAAGCCGTCGCTTAAGCGCACGACGCGCCGCTGATCCTCGCACCTGAGCTCTGCGTAGGTTTTCAACAGTTGCGGATCGCCGATATCCTTCCCCTGGCGAAAGGCATCGACCACGAGCTCCGCCAGGGTCGCAACGTCACGTAGCCCGAGGTTGAGTCCTTGGGCGGCGTTGGGGTGGAGGGTCTGCGCGGCATTACCTACCACGGCGGCGCGTAGCTCGACGACGCGTCGCGCCTGTATCAACTGCAACGGGTAAGCACGGCGGCTACCAACACGCCGGAATCCGCCGAGGTAACCCCCAGAGTGTTCCAGGAGTGCCTCTTGGTAGGTGGAATCGTTCAAGCGCAGAAGGGCTTGGGCCCGCTCCGCGCTCACCGTCCATACCGCGACACAGCGTTGCTGGGTCATAGGGAGCAAGGCTAAAGGTCCGCTGGAGGTAAACCGCTCATAGGCTGTGCAGCGGTGGGGCCGCTCGGGGGAGACCGTCGCGACCACCGCCGTCTGCTGGTAGTCATGAGAACGGCTTTGTATGCCGAGCAGCGCTCGTGTTTGAGAGTCGCCGCCATCCGCGGCGATCAGCAGCCGAGCCGAGAGCGTTCGCACGCCGTGCAATCCCTGGTTGATGCTGATATCGATCCGGTTCGTGTGCCGTTCAATACGGCTTGGTTTAGCGGGGCGCAAGAGCTGAACGTTGTTAAACTGCCCCAGCCGCTGCAACAGCACCTGCCCGAGTGCGCGAGCCGCCACGACATAGCCTAGCGCTTCTACCCCAAGCTCGGCCGCCTGCAAGCGGGCAAAAGCAAAGCGCCTGCGCTCGCTCACATGGATACGGAGGATCGGCGTCGACTCGGCAAGCAGTTGCTCCCACAATCCTAGCCCCTGGAGCACGCGCTGAGACGATGGCGAGAGCGCCAGACCTCTGTCGTCATAGCTCGGGGGCACGGGAGCGGATCCCGGGGCCACCTCCAGCACCGCAACACGCAACGCTTCGCCGCCTAAGGCGCAGGCCAAGCTGGCCCCGACCAAACCGCCCCCCACGATCAAGCAGTCGAGCTCGACCGCTTCGTTCATCTAGGTCGTACGCTCATCTAAGCACTTACGCCATTGAGATCGCAGGACCACCGTCATGCCCGCCGAAGCTTGCATCCAGAAAACAAGCGCCAATCCTGGATCCCGGCGTTCGCCGGAATGACGAGCTTTGCAAGCTACCATGTACGAGCATTCATCCCGCCATCCAGGATTCGATCTCGGCTACTGTCTTAGGCACTTCAGCGCTCAGCACCTCGTTGCCCTCTTTGGTCACGAGCAGGTCGTCCTCTATCCGTATGGCGATGTCCCACCAACGCTTTGCAAGCCCCTTGGTCCCTGCCCGCAGATACAAACCGGGTTCCACCGTGAGCACCATGCCAGGTTCAAGCATGCGCCATTCGCCATTGAGCTTGTACGCGCCCACGTCGTGCACATCCATGCCCAGCCAGTGCCCCGTGCGGTGCATGTAGAAAGGTTTATAGGCTTCCTCTTTTACCAGCTTCGCCGGCCGTCCCTTAAGGATCCCCATCTCGACGAGCCCTTTGGTCAATACACGCACCGCTGCCTGGTGCGGGTCGTACCAGTGATTACCGGGCTTTGCTTTTTCGATCGCGGCGGTCTGTGCTGCTAGCACCCATTCGTAGACTTCCTTCTGCGGTGTGCTGTAGCGGCCGTTCACCGGAAAAGTACGGGTGATATCGCTCGCGTAACCATCGTATTCCGCGCCCGCATCAAGCAGGACCAAATCCCCTTCTTTCAGCACATCCCTATTGGCCGTATAGTGCAAAACACAGCCGTTTTCGCCACTGGCCACGATGCTGGGGTAAGCGGGCGCCCGAGATCCGTTGCGCATGAATTCATGGAGTAATTCTGCTTCTAGCTCAAACTCCTTCAATCCGGGGCGACAGACTTGCATCGCCCGACGGTGGCCAGCGGCCCCGATTTTGGCGGCACGGCGCATCACGTTCAACTCCTGCCGGCTCTTGCAAAGGCGCATCTCGTGGACCACATGGCTCAACACGATAAACTCTCCGGGTGCCGTCACGCCCCGCCGCACCCGAGAACGTACCTCATTAACCCATTTCATGACCCGCTGGTCGAAATCGATGTCTTGGCCCATGCTGTAATAGATGCGCTCCTTGTCCTCGATCAGTCCGGGGAGGATTTCGTCTATGTCGCTGATCGGAAAAGCGTCGTCTGCGCCGTAGCGCTCACACACGCCGTCCAAGCCCGCGCAAGGGCCCTCCCAGGTTTCCCGCTCTGGATTTTTCTCTCGACAAAAAACGATAAACTCCCCTTGCGCTTGTTCGGGGATGAGCACGGCGACCGCCTCGGGCTCAGGGAAGCCGGTTAGGTAGAAAAAATCGCTGTCGGGTCGATACGGGAAAGCCACATCGCGGTTGCGGATTTTGACCGTGGCGGCCGGCAAAATCGCGATACCACCGATGTTCATGATGTCCATCAGCTGCTTGCGGCGACGGCCAAATTCTGTACGTTCCATCAGTGCAGCCCTCCCGCGACCCATGGCTTAGGCGCCCAGACTTCCTCGCGCAATATCAACGTCCCTGCTTTGATGTATTCCATCAACTCGCTCCATGCAACCTCGTATTCTTCGTCATCCTCCAGGGACAGAACGTCCATGCGAGTGATCTCTTTGAGATCGGAAACAAACTCGCGACCTTCTTGAGAAAACTCGGACAAATCGACACTTCTGTTGATCCCGAATCCAAACAAAAATCCTTCGCACCAATCGACCAGAGCCGCCGCACGCTCAGAAACTGGTTCGTCATCATGGGGCAACAGGGGTAAAAACGGCGCCTCGGCATCGTCCATAGCCAGGAAATCATCTACCGCAGTCGATTTTAATTCACTCCGAGAAAGATCGCGACACGCCCTGTTGTTGACCGCCTCCAAAGCCCGCTCTATATTGAGTTTTATGAGGTGGGGAGCGCTGAAAAACGCATCCAGTACGCGTAGTCGCTTGGATATCCAGGGTGGCCTTTGATGTTTCGTAGTTCTCGGTGCGCATAATGCTGGGAACCAATGCTTGACGATCCTTGCTTCAACAGAGCACCGTCGTGATTTGCCCGTTCGCCGCCACGATGGGGTCTACCGGAGCCATTATGCCCGCCTTTCTCGGGCTTAAAACAAGGATTTCGCGAAAATGAGCGAAGAGCAACCCGTAGAATACGACGATTTGGTAGTCCTGGAACAACGATTAGATCAACTCATCCATGCGGTCGAAACGCTCGCTAGCGAGAACGAGGTTTTGAGGGCTGAGCAAGCCGCCTTAACCGCCGAGCGGGCCGGGTTGGTGGAAAAAACGGAAACGGCCCGTGCCCGTGTTGAAGCAATGATCGCGCGCTTGAAGTCCATGGAAACACGCTAATGAGCGACGATCAAAAACCGGTAAGCGTAACGATTCTGGACAAAGAATACGTCGTCGCCTGCAAGGACAAAGAGCGCGAATCGCTGCTGGGCGCGGTGGAATATTTGAAAAAACGCCTTAAAGAAGCTCGGGACACGGGTAGGGTCGTCGGTAGCGAACGAGTGGCCGTGATGACCGCTCTCAATATAGCCCATGAATACCTCGAGTATAAACAATATGCTCAAGGGGTCGATGCGGGCATAAAACGAATGCAGGATAAAATAGCGGCGATACTTGACAAACAACCCCCAGCTGGCAAATAGTAACGGTGCTATACCATGGGTTTGAATAGAGGGAGCGAAGGTGCATTTTCGCTTCCTGGCGATCGCAAGGTAAACGTCGAAGCTGGTCAGTTTCTTCTGCGCTGTTCGCCAGCAGGCCAGATATTTTTTGAGCCTATGTGTACGACATTGGAGCTGAGCGTTACGGTGATGGTGTGCAGATCCGCGAGACGGAGAGCCTGATTCACCACGCGAGGCACCTTCTTTGAACCCTGGGTTCAAGTACACGGCTTGCAGCGGCAGCGCGGAAGGTCTCTTTGCCCCAGCGTTTTCGAAAAGCCGGGTCTATCAGGCTGGTAAAGGCGGTCCTGACCGCGACCAGCCGAACACTCAGGGGATCGGCCGGATGGAATATTTCGAGGGCCTGCTCGGGGTCGCGGGCGCCCCCCCGCTCGATGCCTCGGTTGACGAGGTTCTCCCGCTCCCGCTCGCTCGCATCACTCGGGAACGCTTCTCGGTACGGTTCCTTCGTCACCCACCCCCTACGAACTACCTGAGTGGTGTGCACGATTTGACGGCCTTCCCCATGGGATTGCGGTTTACCCCACCACTATTTCGACCCGCTTGCCGAGGGCGTGTAGCGCCCGTTCCAGCGTCGGTACCTTGGTCGCGTGCCTGGGGTTCAGCATGCGCCGCGCTTCCTTTTCATCGAGCCCCAAGCGCCGCGCCAGTTCGCTCTTGCTCACCCCCTGTTCACGCATGGCGATGGCTACTGCGGGCTATACATTGAACCGAAAAAGAATGACGTCACCCTCCTGGACGACGTAGTCTCGGCCCTCTACGCGCAGTTTGCCCGCTTCCTTGGCTCCTTGCTCCCCGCCCGATGCCATATAGTCGTCAAATGCAGTCACCTCTGCGCGGATAAACCCGCGTTCAAAATCGCTGTGGATGACGCCCGCTGCTTGCGGGGCCTTAGCGCCCTGCGGTGCGGTCCAAGCGCGCACTTCCTTTGGGCCGGCGGTGAAAAAGGTGAGCAGTCCGAGCAGGCCGTATCCCGCGCGGATGATGCGGTTCAGACCCGGTTCCGGGAGCCCCAGCTCTTGCAAAAATTGCGCTTTATCCTTCTCTTCCATATCCGCTAACTCGGCTTCGATAGCGGCACACACGGACACCCAGGCGGTGCCTTCCCGCTCGGCCAGCAACTCGACCGATTTCGTCTGCTCGTTGCCATTGATTTCCGATTCATCGATGTTAGCGACATAAAGCATCGGTTTCGCCGTGATCAGATTCAGCTCATCGAGCAAATTGAGCTCATAGGGGGTGAAATTACCCGAGCGGATTGCAATCCCTTGGTTCAGCCGGTCCATCGCTTGCGTTAAAACAGCCTTTAGGGTGAGCGCAGCTTTGTCTCCCACCTTTGTGCGCCTTGTGGTGCGTTCCAGCGCCCGCTCTACGGTGGCGATATCGGCCAACATCAGCTCAGTATTGATGGTTTCGATATCTGCAAGAGGCGCTACGTCGCCTGCGACATGAACCACGTTCTGGTCGCGAAAACAACGCACGATGTGGGCGATCGCCTGGGTTTCTCGAATGTGGGCAAGAAATTGATTGCCGAGCCCCGCTCCTTTGGAAGCACCCGCGACTAAACCCGCGATGTCTACGAATTGCACGGGCGTGGGAACCACCTTTTGCGGTTTGACCAGCGCCGCCAAACGCTGCAGGCGTTCATCGGGGACCCCCACCACACCCACATTGGGATCGATGGTGCAAAAGGGATAATTCTCAGCCGATATTCCCGCATTCGTCAGGGCGTTAAACAAGGTGGACTTGCCCACGTTGGGTAGCCCGACGATACCGCACTTGAAACCCATGAAATCTGCCGAGGTTTATCTGCTGGAGCTTGCTTCAGCCTTTGAGCTGCTTGCTCAGAGCTTGTGAAAAAATCTGCTGCGCTCGGGATCTCGAGCACCGGCGGAACACGACCTCCCTTCGCTCGCGACGATTCTTTCACAAACTCTCAGGAGACCGCCAACTGTGCAAGCGATTCATGACTCCTTCGAGCTTACCCCGAAGCAACTCCCCCACCTCTCGCAGTCCTCTCTCTAGCGCCATATCGATCAGAACGTTCTGTTCCTCACTGGGGCGGTTAAGGAGGAAGGGAATCACTGCATCATGCGAGCCCGGATGGCCGACCCCAAAGCGAAGGCGTAGGAAATCCCCTGTCCCAAGCTGATTCAGAATATCGCGCACACCGTTATTCCCTCCGTGGCCCCCGCCAAGCTTTAATCGGACTACACCCGGAGCGAGATCGAGCTCATCGTGCACAACCAGAATGCGCGGCGCTTCTATCCCATAGTAGCGTGCAGCAGCCGCCACGCTGTGCCCGCTACGATTCATATAAAGAAGGGGCTTCAATAAATAAGTATCTAGGTCTCCCTCCCGCAGACGCCCAAACTCCCCGCTAAACCGGGAATCCAATCGCAGAGCAATCCCATGAAGGCAAGCAAGCCGGTCGAGAAACCAGAAGCCCACGTTGTGCCGGGTTTTGCCGTACTGTACCCCCGGGTTCCCAAGCCCCACGAGCAGTCGGATGGGAACGACTGACAAGGGCAGGATTAGGCCTCGCCCGCTGCCTCGCCCTGCCCCAGCGCAACTTCTCCCTCATCCGCGAGAGCCCCCTTGGGGGAATGCACGGAAACGACCGGTTGGGCCGGATCGCCACCGTGGGCTAAGTGGGCGATCTCTACGCCTGAGGGTAGTTTTATATCCCCGAGGTGAATGGTCTCGCCTAGTTTCAGGGCCGCGAGATCAACTTCGATGTACTCGGGCAAATGTTTAGGCAGGCAGTGCACCTCGACGTCATTCGCCACGTGGCTGATCACACCTCCCTCCTGTTTGACCCCCAGGCACTTGTCTTCATTGATAAAATGGATAGGCACCCGCATCGTGAGCTTTTCCGTCTCATCGACACGCTGCAGATCCAAGTGCAATATCTGTTGTTTATAGGGGTGCCGCTGGATCTCCTTGACCACCACCCTTTCCTTATCCTGGCCTGTCTTTAGCGCTAACACGCTCGAGAAGAAGGCTTCGGCGTTGAGGTGGTGAGTGAGCTCAAACGCATCCAGCTGTAGGGCTTGTGGTTCTTTACCGGCGCCATACAAAATCGCAGGGACCTTTCCGAGGCGGCGCAGGCGGCGGTTTGCGCCTTTCCCTTTGGGGTCACGCTTTTCTGCACTCAGTTCCAATTGGCTCATGTTCTCTTCCTCCGAAATGGAAACATCTGAACGGTTCTATCTCTTGACGCTAAGTCCGTTATTAAACGGTGCTTGCTTCCTCCACCCAAGCTCACTCTACGAACATCGAACTTAAGGACTCTCCCGAGCTGATGCGTCGTATGCTTTCCGCCAGCAACTCGGCTACGCTTAGTTGCCTGATCTTGGGGCTGGTTTGCGCCTTTGAGGTCAGAGGGATGGTATCCGTTACCACCAATTCGTCCAATCGAGAGGCTTCGATATTTTCCAACCCCCGCCCCGAAAGCACCGCATGGGTGCAGTAGGCGACCACGCTTCTTGCCCCGCGCTGTTTCAAGGCGTCCGCCGCTATCCCCAGAGTGCCGGCGGTATCAACTAGGTCATCCACGATCACGCACGTTCTGTCCTCCACCTCACCGATCACGTTCAGCACCTGCGCTTCGTTGTAGCGAGGACGCCGCTTATCGATGATCACCAATTCCGCATCGTCGATGCGCTTCGCGATTGCCCGCGCGCGGATCACCCCTCCGACATCCGGAGACACGACAACCACATCCGGGTATTTGTGCTTCCAGATATCCCCCAGCAACACCGGCGACGCGTACACGTTGTCCAACGGTATGTCAAAGAATCCTTGGATCTGATCCGCATGCAGATCCACGGTGAGCACGCGATCGATACCCGCCACCGCAATCATGTTGGCCACCACCTTGGCCGATATCGGCACCCGCGCCGAGCGCGAGCGGCGATCCTGGCGTGCGTATCCAAAATAGGGGATCACCGCCGTGATCCGATCCGCCGCCGCCCGCCGGACGGCGTCGGTGATCCCCAGCACTTCCCTTAGAGTTTCGGTGGTGGGGAAACAGGTTGGCGGCCCACTGAACTCGTCACGCCCGCGAACGTTCGCGCCCAGCT
>JBOIEG010000590.1:0-8657 GCA_050740915.1 Gammaproteobacteria bacterium
CTGGTCGATTTCGACCGCATCAACAACCCCAAGGAGATGCGCTTCAGCGTGGGGGCGGTGAATGTGCGTACCGGTCGCTTTGCCTATTTCGATAGCGAGGAAATCACCATCCGTCCAGAGCATGTGATGGCGAGTGGCGCGTTGCCGCCAGGCTTTCCTCCGATCGAGATCGATGGCGAGCATTATTGGGACGGCGGGCTGGTCTCGAACACGCCGCTGCAATACGTGCTGGACTATTATCCGCGCCGCAGTCGTCTATGC
This sequence comes from Gammaproteobacteria bacterium, assembly GCA_050740915.1. Lineage (GTDB taxonomy): Bacteria > Pseudomonadota > Gammaproteobacteria > JBOHHR01 > JBOHHR01 > JBOHHR01. Next base: position 262 of record JBOIEG010000590.1, read on the forward strand.
TTTCAGGTCGACGTGTTCCAGGGCCACGGCCAACTCTCGAAAAATCTCGAAGAGGTCAGCGAGCGGGACAAAGATATCCGTTATTCCAGCCGGACGCGGGTCAATACCGACGCCTTCCAGCAAAAGCATGAGGTGCGTCATGCGATCAACGAACTGCACATATTGCTGCCGCAGGAAATCGCAAGGACTGAACAGGCCAAGCGGCTCTATGCATTCGGCTGCGTCACCGAGATGGACATCGTCCAACTCATCTTTCGGCTGTTCGAACCTCAAGGCGCGTCGAAGGACTATGAGTTCAGCCGAGGCACGATGAACGCCCGCTGGGAGCAGGGGATTTCCGATGCCTCCACCACACTGCGCGCCGCGCCATGGCTCGCGCCAAAACCGAGAGAAATCGGCGTGCGCGTGTTCGATGTGATGCACGACGCCCTTGTCGGAAAGAGCCGAGCAACGACTGAAGTAATGCCGACGGATGGCGATCGGATGAACACGCGGCCAACGAAAGGACGCTCGTCAAAAGACCCGTTGGTCGAACAAAATCAGCGTGACAGGAGCCAAATTCCGTGGACGCCTCTGACGTGATCGAGAACGCCTTCGCGGAGCAATATGATGAATACGACACACAGTAGCGAACGGTGGAATGCCAAGGCGAGGATGTGAAAGCGCCGCAAATCACCGAGCTCCCCACCACGGTCGGCGAGACCGTCGCCATTCCCGCCGGCACCAAAGAGTAGCGGCGGCCGTGTCGACGGATGCGCAATTGGAACAAAGCTCGGGGACTCGATCTTTGCCCGGAGGCCGATCGCGACCAGGGTCGCGGTGGGAGTAATCTCCCTCGCCCCCCATTTCTTTCTTTCGCCGGAAATGTCGCTCGCTTTTGCGGCGATCCTGCTGGGGGTGGTTGCAGGAGTCTATTTCGGCTTCGCGGTGATGCGAGGCTCGAACCTGCAACAGCAAGTCGAGTTAAACGTTGCGTTCCTATTTGTCATCGCGGCTCTGTTGGGAATGGGGCTGAGCCCTTGGTTCCTTCCCGGCGCATATCTGGCCCATGGGCTTTGGGATTTCGCCCATCATAACGGGGCGAAGCTCAGGCTCGTCTCCATTCCGCAATGGTACATTCCCTGGTGCGTCATCATCGACTGTATCGTCGGGTTCGGCCTGATCGCGGTCTGGAATTGGAACGGCGTGCTCTGGAGCGCGTCGAGCCAGTCGTTGAACAGGCGCTTGCTGGCCATATTGGCGGCAGGCGCGTGGCGCGCGATATCGGCGCGCATCTTGCCCAGATCGATTTTGGAATTGGCCAGCTCGACGGCGTGGCCGATCAGCCAGCGCCTGTCGCTCCTTCGACCGGGCAGGCACTTGCTGCCGGGCACTCGACTCACAGCATACGACACGGATGTCGGCCATCCCCGCTTGCGCCCTCCCGAGGGCCGCTCATTCCTCCATCACGGTCTACCGTCCCCGACGGCCGGAGAAGACCGTCGTCTATCAAGTCGTCCAGCAGAATTTGGAGACCTGGCTCGCGCGGGTCCGGGAGGCCGAGCCCGACCGTGATCCCATCCCGCGCTTCGTCGAGCGGGATCTGCGCAAGTACCTCGACTGTGGGATCCTGGCCCATGGCTTTGCCCGCGCCCGCTGCGGGGGGTGCGGGCATGATTTCCTGATTGCCTACTCCTGCAAGGGGCACGGGATCTGCCTGTCCATCCCGAAAACTTGTATGCGTCCATCGAGTGTTGAACTTTACGCCCCGATCTCATGCTGCAAGCCTTACATAATGATGGTGTAGACCGCCGAGATCAGCGACCGTACCTCGCCCAAATTCATCAAGCGGCTTAGGCCGGGCGAAGAGCTGCCTGAGGACTACAAATGACCCACGAGCTCTATTTCACGATGGATGGGAGATTCGTGTATGCGCAGAACTGGGGCTCTGGCCACCTCGTCAAGATCAATGCCTCCAACGATGAGGTGATCAAGGTAGTCTCGAAAACGGATGCCGGATGGCACATGCCCCACGGCAACTTTGTTCCGGGGTCGCTAAGATAGGCGCCGATCGAGTCGGGATATAAGGATCAGATGAGACCTGTAGAGCCTCAGTGACAGGCTCGCATGGGAGCGGGAGCTTTTATTTGAGGTCTCACGATCGCCTGCACGAAACGACTGCTACCGCCATCGTTCTGGGAGCGGATGGAGCGATCGACGTTGCTACCCATCGGAGTTCAATCCCTGGCAAACCGGGGGGCGCGTCCGCGTAAGGAAGTCATGAGCAGAATAGAATGAAGCGACGTGATCTACTGGACGTCGGCAATATGCAATTCGTAGGCTTTAAGCTAAGGCTAGATCCATGTTCGCTTCGATTGGTTCATGATGGGGCAATTGTATTGACACGTTCGCACAACTACACTAACCCTATACGGTTAACATTTAACCAGGAGGCTAAGATGGCTAAAGCCAAAGTTACCAGTACATCGGCGGGGCGTGCCGCGTCCTCTACATTACGATCGAGCTCAACCGGTACAAGATCAAAGTCGGCGGCGGGCAGTGCGTTGTCGCAACGCAAAGCACCGACCAAGGTGACATCACCTAAAGCCGCCTCAGCCGCAAGTTCTGCGCTCCAAGCTCGACGCATATCCAAACCATCGAAATCGGCTGCGGGTAGCGCCCTATCACAACGCCCAGCGTCGAAACCGAAGAAGTAATGTAGGAAGCAGCACCCTGGCTCGTCTCGATGGCCTGACCGGGCTTAATTGGCCCCTACGGTACGGCTCTTTTTTTCGGCGAAGCTTCGTAGATCCAGCCTGGAAGTATCGGATCTATTGCCGGCATCCGACGCGCCAGTTCCTCCCGCACCAGCAGATAGGCTCGGTTGAAGCTACCATGACCTTATGATTCTTTAGTCGGGCCTCCTGTGCCCAACTCTAAGCGGCACGCAAGGCAGGTGAGACCGATCCTACCACCAGTGAGGTGTATTGTATCAGGACCGTGCCAACCGTCTGTGTGCACAAAGGCTGTTCGCTGGCTAAGCCGCTGTGGTATAGCCGCACCGTCGCGGCAGCTTCGAATCTCGCATGATGTTCATATGGGACACGGTCCGTGTGAGCCGAGGGTGAGATGTCCGTCCGTGGGTGGCTGATGATCACGCTCTTATGGCTCACTCCATCGATGACGAACGCGCAGACAGCTTCGAAAGCCATGCCAGACCCGGGTACGAAGGAGGCGATCGAGCTCATGATGCGCTTTGCGGAGCGCACCGGCATCGACTTCAAGCGCTCCCAACAGCGCTATCTGTGGACAGGCGCCTTCGCAGTCTGCAATTTCCTCGGCCTCGCGCGCGCGACCGGTGAAGAGCGCTACAAGCACCTCGCCCTGCAGCTGGTCGATCAGGTGCATCACACGCTGGGGAAGCATCGCACCGACGACTCGCGTACCGGGTGGATCAGCGGACTGAGCGGCCAAGAAGCGGAGTCCCACCCGACGCGGGGCGGGTTGCGAATCGGGAAGCGGCTCCCTGAGCGGGACCCCAGTGCACCCTTCGACGAGCGCCTCGAGTGGGACCGCGATGGCCAGTACTTTCACTACCTGACCAGGTGGATGCACGCCCTGGATCAGACGACCCGGTCAACCGGACAGGCGACGTTCAACGTGTGGGCACGAGAACTCGCCGAAACGGCCTACAGGGCCTTTACCTACGACGTGCTCTCCGGCAGTAAGCGGAAACGGATGTATTGGAAGATGAGCATCGACTTGTCGCGTCCTCTCGTACCGTCCATGGGCCAGCACGATCCGCTGGACGGCTACATTACCTACGTCCAATTGCAGACGACCGCCTCAAAGGTGCGGGACTCGCTTTCCGGACCAAGCATTAGCGATGAGGCCGGCGGGTTCGCTTCGATGATCGAACGCCGCAGCCTTGCGACCGTTGATCCACTTGGCTTGGGCGGTCTCCTTACGGACGCTGCCCGTGTAATCCAGCTGATGCAGCAAGGGGCGTCTTTGGAAGAGGGCCTGCTTCAAACCCTGCTCACGGCGGCGCGCGCGGGGCTGGAGCTTTATGTGCAACAGGAAGACTTTCGACAATCGCCGACGGACCGGTTGGCCTTTCGCGAGCTCGGGCTCGCCACCGGACTCCATGCCGTCGCCCTCATGTGGGAAGCGGCCGATGATCACCCGGAGCACTTCTCAGGAGGCTCGACGGTGCACGCGCAGATCCAGGCCTTGATGCGCTACGCTCCTCTCCGTATTCAGATCGAATCGTTCTGGCGCGATCCCAAGAATCACCAAACCCAGATCTGGGCCGAGCACCGCGACATCAATGAGGTGATGCTGGCGACCAGCCTTGCGCCCGAAGGTTTCCTGGTCCTGCACGCGCCGCCATGATCAAACCCAATTAGATCGGCTCACGCGCAGAGCCGTGAATCGGCGAAGCCGACCTAACACGGCGGTCCGAACTTCGAGATAGCACCTGTTCGATGGCGTCGCACGCTACCGCGATTCCATCTTCGCTTTGAACCCGGCGACCGATATCGGAAGCCTTGCGTGCGAAACTCGGCGTGCCCAGCAACCGCTCAAGCGCCGTGGCCGCGCGCTTAGCCGTATAGCGCTCGCGGGAAATGACAAGCCCGACCCCGAGGCGCTCGACCCGCGCCGCATTGTCGAACTGATCATGCGCGAAAGGCACGATGACCAGTGGCTTACCGGCGCGCAAGGCCTGGCTCGTAGTCCCGATGCCGCCTGCGAGCACGATGGCTTTGGCATGCGGCAAGATCCGGCTGTGCGGCACGTAATCGAAGGCCGCCATGCCGGGGGGCATGGGGTCGCGTGTCACCTCGGCCGCATCGTCGACCAATAATAATGCGCGCTCGCCCAAGGTCTGCGCAGCGGCAATGCTTTCGCGGTAGAAGTCCTTTGCGACCCAAACGGCCGAGGAGCCCAGGGTAAAGACGAGGGGTGGCGGCCCAGCGGCGAGAAACCTCGTGAGCTCGGGCGGCCGCTCACGCGCGTCGCCTGGTCGGCCGCGCTCATCGTAGAAGGGAAAGCCCGTGACGATCGTCTGCGGGGGCCAGTCGGGTTAGGGCTCCATCATGACCCTGGAGAAGAGGGCTAACACTAAATGGGGCGAGTGCTGGCCCTCAACCAGCGGGTGCTGGCCGCGCGGCAGGCCGAGCTCGCGTCTTAGTCGGTGGATGGGCCACATCATCGGCGCCGTGAAGCATTTGACCAGGAAGATAAACACGCGGCTTAGCGCAGGATTGCGCACGATGAGCTTCTGCAACGCTACAAGCTGCGGGCCTATCGGTGGATCGTAGGCCGAGAATAATGACATCGGCGCGAGCACGCTGGACACCCAGGGGATGCCCGTTTTCTGCGCCACGATCGGTCCGACCAGCGGCAGCGGATGGGTCACCAGCAGATCGGCGCCGCGGGCGGCGTCATTAAGATCCTGATAGATGTCCTGCAGATGGGGCAGGATCAGGAGCTTTAAGATTGCCGCGGCACCGGTCCTGCGAGCGACGCATTTCTCTACTAGCTTGCGTAGCTCCTCGGGCCGATCATAGGAGGGCAGATCGGGTCGCACGCCATGAAACCCGATGCCGAGGCTCTCGATCTTTTCTTGGTAGACGGAGGTCGTAGCGATAATCGGCCGATGACCTCGCGCCTTGAGCTCGAGCGCGATCCCCACATAGGGGTTCACATCGCCGAGCGAGCCTAAGGTGGAGAGCACGATGCGTCTAGGGTGAGGCGACTGATGCATGAGCGCAGGGATTATTGCTTTACAGGGACTATTCTTGGGAACTCGGTGGTGTTTGCAAGCGAGGAGTGGCGGAGATCACGGTTTCAATCCATCCCGCCAACGCATCCAACATTTCGGCTCTGACTTCCGAATCCTTGCGTCCCGTACGCGCGGGAACATGAAACGAATGATCGGCATCCTGAAGCAGTTCGAGTGTTACGCGCGCACCAAGTTGTGCGGCGAGCGATCGTACGAGCTGCAGTTCGGCGAGTCGATCACGAGTTCCTTGCAAAAAGAGCATCGGCGTTTGCACCTGGAAGAGGTGCTGCCCACGCTCGGCCGACGGCCGCCCGGCCGGGTGAAGCGAGAATCCGAGGAAAACCAGGCCGCGGACTCCCGGCAACGGCGATGTGGCTTGTGCTAGCGAAGTCATGCGACCGTCAAAGGATTTGCCGCCTGCGACAAGGGCAAGCTCGGGAACGAGACGGGACGCTTCCATGACCGCCGCACGGACGGTGGCCTCGGCAAGTTTGGGAGCGTCCGGCCGCTTCGATCCCCGCTCCATGTAGGGAAACTGATAGCGCAAGGTGACGATCCCGCGATCGGCAAGTCCCTGCGCAACGGCTACCATAAACGGGTGCGCCATACCGGCCCCTGCGCCATGGGCCAGCACGGTGCAGGCGTGCGCCTGCTTTGGCGCTTGCAGCAAACCGGAGACGCGCCGCGCGTTGTCAATGCTTATGGTCACAGACCGTGGACTCGCGGAAGTCATCGCTGCGATCTCGAGTCTGGGCTCAAAGGTGACGATCGCCCCTGTATGCGGGCTCGTGCCGCGATTGGCCAGCTCGCGACGAGCGGGCCGCGCTGGTCCATCAGGCTCGGCGTTCGTCGAAGCGCCAGAGCCCTGCCTTGCGGGCGACGGCATGGGCTCCTGCCATCTCCTGGTCACTCGGGCGACGGTTGATCTCCACGTACTGCACCGTGCCGTCCTTGGCTGGGGCACCAACCTGAAACTCCGGCCGGTATTGGTCCATGAGATTGATGTAGGTGTCCGGCGACAGCTTATCGGCCAACCACCTGCAGATCGCCGCGGTTTCTTCCGTCTGCCCAGGCATCACCAGATGACGCACCAGGACGCCACGCTTGGCTAACCCGTCCCGTCCGAATTTGAGCACTCCGACCTGCCGATGCATCTCCATGATCGCTTCTATGGCCCGTTCGGGATAATCCTTCGCTTTCGCGTACCGGCGCGCACTGTCGTAAGTCCAGAACTTGAAATCGGGCATGTAGATATCAACGAGACCATCGAGTAGCTTCAGCGACGCCACCGCGTCGTAGGCACTGGTATTGTAGACAATGGGCAGGTTCAATCCGCGCGGAATGGCGGTGGCGAGGGCTTCGATGACTTGCGGTACAACGTGTTCCGGCGTCACGAAGTTGATGTTGTGACAGCCACCTGCCTGCAACACCATCATGAGATCGGCGATCTTTTCCGGCGGGCACTCGGAACCGACCGGCTGTTGGCTGATGTCCCAGTTCTGGCAAAACACGCACCGCAAATTGCATAGCGAGAAGAAAATCGTCCCCGACCCGTTCCAGCCCCGCACACAGTCCTCTTCACCAAAGTGCGCGAAGGCGCTCCCGACTTTGGCGTAACGGCCGGTGTGACAGACGCGCGCCTCGTTCTCCAGCCGGTTGATGTGGCAGTTGCGCGGGCATGCGCAACAGTCTTCAAGTTCCCTCAGACCGGCTGTGACGCGCTCTTCAATCTTCCCTGCGCGAAATAACCTGAGGTACGCGGGCTCGAACTCATCGATCACGAACCGCTCATCGACTTGGGTCAATTTCAGCAACTTCGCCAGCATACTTTCGAACCTACTCCGGCACCGGGACGCTGTCAATCCGCAGCGGGCGCGTGTGTGTGATCCACGTCGGTAAGCCCACAGCGATTGGGCAGTGGGAAAAAACTGCCGTGGACGCGCTCGCAATGATTGAGCGTCAAGGCTACCTTTAGAAAAGGTGTGAGGTCGATGCGTTAGTGGCCTGTGGAAAGGCAAAGGGGCTACCCGTCAACGGGGAGTCTCGCGCTGAACACGTCTCCATCGTTCTGATGGAACGCTGAGTTCCCTCAGCAAGCGCATCGATCCACCGCATCAGCACCGAACGCCTGGCACTGCTATGATGGTGCGATGATTACGCTCGCCGACATCCACCAGGCCCGCGCACCATGTGATGTCGTCTATGGCTGAAGTCGGCTCTTGCACGCTGCGACGTTGCTGAGGGACGGAACGTTCCTGAGGGATTCTTCGATTCCCGGATCTATCGTGGGGTGATCGGGACTCTCTCTTACTTCGCACCAGTCCCCAACCCTAATCCCCAGCAAATGCAGCCTGCGATCTATAGTTCGAATTTCTTTTTACAATTAGCAATTCGTCACAAAACAAGTTGCCTGGCTCCGGGCGTGCAGCGTCTCTCGGAGATGACACCAAACCGCTGGAAGAGGCGAGAATGTGGGTTGCTCCAGGGGGCCCGGACTCTGCAGAAGTGCGGATGAAGCTAAGACGGGAGTGCCGCCGGCCTCCGGTCACGGCACCTCGTCGAGAGAAAGGTCCATCAGGTCGAATCGCTTCCATCCGCGAAAATCGTAGTGCCACCATTCTGTGGGGAA